>CALUYR010000110.1 GCA_944325045.1 Candidatus Gastranaerophilales bacterium | reverse complement strand
CTATAAAGGTAATAATGCTCGCCCAGGAAGAGGCCCGGAGATTAGGGCATAACTTTGTCGGAACAGAACAGGTTCTGCTTGGTTTGATCGGGGAGGGCACAGGAGTTGCCGCTAAAACCCTTAAGTCAATGGGGGTAAACCTTAAAGATGCAAGGGCAGAAGTTGAAAAAATTATCGGCCGCGGATCAGGGTTTGTTGCTGTTGAAATCCCTTTTACTCCGCGTGCTAAAAGAGTGTTGGAACTTTCATGGGATGAAGCAAGACAGCTTGGTCATAACTATATCGGAACTGAACATTTACTTCTCGGTCTTATTCGGGAAGGTGAAGGTGTCGCCGCAAGAGTATTAGAAAATCTGGGTGTTGATTTGAACAAAGTTCGCAGTAATGTTGTTAAAATGCTTGGTGAAACTAAACCTCAGACAACAACTTCTTCAACCTCATCTTCATCAAGTTCTTCAGGCGGAAAAACAAAGACCCCTAGTCTTGATGAATTTGGCCGCGATCTAACCCTGGCCGCACAGGAATTGAGGCTTGATCCGGTTGTTGGACGTGATAAAGAAATTGAACGTGTTATTCAAATTTTGGCAAGACGTACCAAGAATAATCCGGTTCTTATTGGCGAACCAGGGGTTGGAAAAACCGCCGTTGCAGAAGGCCTTGCCATAAGAATTGTTAATGCTGAAGTCCCTGATATTCTTGACGGGAAAAAAGTTATCCAGCTTGATATGGGACTGCTTGTTGCCGGTACAAAATACAGAGGTGAATTTGAAGAGCGTCTCAAAAAAATTATGGATGAAATCCGCCAGGCCGGAAATATTATTCTGGTAATTGATGAAATGCATACGCTTATCGGTGCAGGCGCTGCCGAAGGTGCTATTGATGCTGCTAATATCCTTAAACCGGCTTTATCAAGAGGTGAAATTCAGGTTATCGGCGCAACAACTCTTGAAGAGTACCGGAAATATGTTGAAAAGGATTCTGCGCTTGAAAGACGTTTCCAGCCGGTTATTATTGATGAACCGAGCGAGGATGAGTCTATTGAGATCCTTAAAGGCTTAAGACAAAAATATGAAGATCACCATAAGCTTATAATTTCTGATGAAGCTATTGTAGCAGCAGTAAAATTGTCTAATAAATATATTACAGACCGCTTTCTTCCGGATAAGGCAATTGATGTAATCGACGAAGCCTCTTCAAAAGTTCGTTTGAAGGTTTCTACCCTTTCACCGGAAGGCAAAGAACTTGAAAAAGAATTGCGCGCTTTGATTAAAGATAAAGAGGACGCAATAAGAAATCAGGAATTTGAAAAAGCTTCACAACTGCGTGATGAGGAAGCGGATCTTAAAGAACGCATTCGTGAAATGTCACAAAAGTTCAAAGAAGAACACGAGGCTAATAAGCCGACTGTTACAGCTGAAAACGTTGCAGAAGTAATTTCTACAATGACCGGCGTTCCGGTTACAAAACTTACGGAAGGCGAAAGTGAAAGACTTCTTAAACTTGAAGATACGCTTCATGCAAGAGTTATCGGCCAAAATGACGCTGTTGTCGCAATTTCGAAAGCAATCAGACGTGCAAGAGTCGGGTTAAAAAGTCCTAACAGGCCAATCGGCAGCTTTATATTCTGCGGACCTACAGGTGTTGGTAAAACCGAACTTGCTAAAGCGCTTGCTGAAGCTGTATTCGGTTCTGAGGACAATATGATAAGAGTTGATATGTCCGAATTTATGGAAAAACATTCAACTGCAAAACTTATCGGATCTCCTCCGGGGTATGTCGGTTATGATGACGGCGGGCATTTGACTGAACTTATCAGAAAGAAACCATATTCTGTAGTTCTGTTCGATGAAATTGAAAAAGCTCATCCGGATGTATTTAATATAATGCTCCAAATTCTTGACGACGGACGTCTGACCGATTCCAAAGGCCGTCATATCAACTTCAAGAATACAATTATAATTATGACCTCAAATGTCGGGGCAAGCATGATTACGAATACATCAAGATTAGGCTTTGCAACTTCTGACGACCAGTCTAAGGATAAATACGAAAAACTGAAAGAAACAGTTACTGAAGAAATGAAGAAAGCTTTCAGACCGGAATTCCTTAACCGTATAGATGAAACGATTGTATTTGCGCATCTTACTAAGGAAGAAATCAGGCAGATTGTTGATCTGATGCTGAAAGATTTGTTTAAGCGCTTGAACGAACGCGAATTGTCTGTAGAGGTTACGGATGAAGTTAAAGATCACTTGGCGGAGGCCGGGTATTCGGAAGCTTACGGGGCAAGACCTCTGAGAAGATTAATTCAGCGTAAGATTGAGGATATGCTTGCTGAAGAAATTCTTTCAGGTAAGTATTCTCCGGGAGACACAATAAAGCTGGTTCTTGTGGATGGCAAGATTACATGTGAGCGTTGTGCTAAGAAAAAGCACAAATCCAAAGAAGAAGCTCCGGCTGAAGAAGTAACACAATCATAAAAAAGCGCCATCGGCGCTTTTTTTTATTAAATAGATTTATGCTTTATATATTTTTTTCTCTCTTCTCTTATATAATTTAGTATTCTTGCCGGAGTAGCAAGCACAGTGCCTATTTGCAGTGATTGGTTTTCAATTCTTCTTCGGAGTGTCTTATCAAGAATTGTTATATCTTTAGGGTCAAATACTACAAGTTGTGATTGTTTGCCGCCTGCAAGTGCATCAACAATCTTATTTGGCGCAAAGAGACCGCTGCCTAATGCTTCTTTTGTATATGCTGCATTATAACCATTTCTTTGGAATAATTTTTTTATGATTAATTCTAGTGTTGCTGGGGTTAGTTGTGATATCTCAAAATTTGAACCGACTTCCCTGCTAATGGCATCCATTTGAGCGTTATTTACGACTGCAACCTTTTTTGTATCAACTTTCATTTGTAATATTCCGCCTCTTATACCTGCATATCTGCTCGCAACTTTTTTATCAGGAGTTAAGTATACACCTTGACCAAGTTCTCTTGCGGCTATTGCAGCCTGTACATTTTTAGGTATCACGTGAAAGCCGTTTTGGGTAATTGCGCGCTGATGTTTTGTCCCATGGTAAAAGATCTGTCCATTTTTTATAATTTCATCCGCGACTGTTCCAATTTTAGTATTATACATTTCTTCGTATGGAATATAATTCACATCCAGTCTGTTGTTATATATTTTAATATAAATCTGCTTGGCTTCTTCAATTGCTTTTGGATCGTATGTGCTCTGGAATACTGCTGTATCCCAGTTTTTCATAGCAGAATCTTGCTGTTTCTCTGCAAATTCTTTTAATTTAGAAAATGCTTCCTGATTATTCTTTTTAAATTTGTTTCCATAATCCCAATAATTTTTAGGGGTTTTGCCTTTTGATTTTGCTATTGCCATTCTGTCAGCAAATACTGTCGCTTTGTGTACAAGTCTTTTATATGCCTCAAGTACATCAGGCGGCATTTCTATTCCGTTTTCATCACAGAATTTTTTGTAATTTTGTAATTTATCTAATAGTATCGAGCGAGAATCCCCCTTTTGCTCGAATACGGATTTAGAAATTTTATCCCAGGTTGCATCAGAGATTGTTTCAACATAATTTTCAGCTTCTTGCCTTTTTAATGCCAATGTTTTTGAAGAGCTTTCATGTCTATATGATTTAATATCTTGCTTAAGCAGCTTTACTCCAGACCAAAACTTCCTAACTGCTTTTAGTTTCATACCAATTTCCCCTATAAAATTTTATTTTCCCCGTATTTATATAAAGGAATTGAATATGGGAAAATTGATTGATTATTAAGAAACTTTACAAACTACATTTTTATCTTTATGTATTAACTGGTTTTCATGTATTATATCGAACATTTCTTTCAAGAATGAGCAGTATGGGGTCGGGAAATTATGTTTTTTACCCAATTCAATCATTGTTCCGGCAAACATCTCAATTTCAGTAGGGCGTCCGGCTTCGACATCTTGAAGCATGGAGGTTTTGCCGTCAGGAATCATTGTATGAAGATATGCAATTGTTTCATCAATCATTATTTCTGTCCCCCGAACACCTTCTGCTTTTGCGGCCATCTGGACTTCTTTCATAATCTTAACGGCAAGCTGCATAAAATGTTTGTTCTCAAGCATTTCCCCGAAAGTCATTCTAAGTAGTGCTGTTGTCGGGTTTGAGGCAACATTCAGCATAAATTTGCACCAGAGAGAATGCCTGATATCTTCCGGCACCTTATAGTTTATTCCGGCGTTTTCAAAATATTTTTTTACTTTTTCAACCCTTTCGTCTGATGGCTCTTCTGCCCCGAATACAAAAGTATTTACGTCATCATGTGTAATTGAGTTCCCGTTTCTTACGGAGCTGTGCCCTATAAAGTATGCGTATAAAACATGCTCCCAGCCATAAGCGTCTGCAATTATCTGCTCGCTTGTTGCTCCGTTTAAAAGCGGGATGATTATTGTTTCTTCTCCTACAAAATTCTTAATCTGCAATATCGCATCATTTAGCCCGGTCATTTTGGTTGCTATAACTATTAAATCCGCTTTGTAATCGTTATCAGACGGAAGTGTATATTTAAAATTCGTTTCCCGCCCGTTATATATAACAGGATAAGTCTGATATTTTTCCAATCTTGAGCTGTCTACCAGTACACGGAAGTTTTCCGGATCGTATTTTTGAAATTTTTCTGCGTATATTGTTCCGACTGCACCAAGTCCGCATAGCAATACTTTTTTTATGTCTCTCATATTTTGAATGTATCATAATTTTTGTTAAATTTCAAATATCCTATTAGGTATTAATTTGTTTAAATTTTGTTAAAAATTTCCGCTAATCGGTAAATTATTCTTGGGAAAATTACTTTATATAAGAGTGTGTTATTTTAAATTTTGGTGTGTGTAGATGGCAATAGATATCAATCGTATACCAGTACCAGGCGTAACTTTTTGGAGCAGGCCCGTTGATAACCGGCCTAATCCGGCTATTTCTCCGGCAGGATCCAATCAGGATACTTTCGAAAGTGCCTCTCCTTCCAGATATACCTCGGAATTTATGATAACAAAACTTGTTAAAAGTAATCAAAAAATAAACAAAATTTTGCGATCTTCCGGGATCCCTTATAAGTTAAATGTCGACGGGCTGAAATGCATTTTGGATAATCATTGTACAGATACGCGGGAAATTGCAGAGGGGATTGTTAACAATCTGCCTTTTTCGCTGAAAAATAAAGCTGATCTTCAGGCAATTAAAGAAGCCGCATATTTACATGATATCGGTAAAGTTTTTATTCCTGAAGAAATTCTCAACAAAAACGGGCGGCTCGTTGGAAACGAAATAGATATAATGCATAAGCATTCCGAACTCGGATATGAACTTCTGAAAAATAGTGGACTAAGCCCTAAAACTCTTCATCTTATCCGCAACCATCACCAAAACGTAAAGAAAAACGGCTATCCGGCCGTCGGAAAAAACTTCTTCGCGGATCTTGATCTGCAAATTCTCTCAATCGCCGATAAGTATTCTGCCCTTACCGAAGCACGGCCATATAAACCGGCTCTCGGAAGAGTTCAGGCATTGGCAATTATTTACCGCGATGTAAGAGAAGGCAAGCTTAATCCTATCGTATATAACGCTTTAGCTGCATATACTATGAAATCTGAGCTTAATACTCCTGCTACTTCCGCTTTATAACTGCGTTTTGTCAAAAATTTAATTTTTGTTAAAAATTTGCATTTTTATAATGACAAAAATTCCTTCTTGTCTTATTATTATATTACTAGCAGGAGGAAGTCTCGTGATTGATGAACTTATTGAAAAAAAATCCGGTTTTGATTTAACATCAAGAAGTGCTCTTTCCAGTCAGGAAGATACTTTTACTTCCCGTTCTTATGCAGCGCTTTTGGCTAAAAATGAAATTCCGTATTCCCATAAACGTGTTGCGGATAACTACATTGTTATCAAGCGGATTTATAAATTCCAGGCTGTTCAAAGCCGCATTACTCAATCCGAAAAAGAACTGCTGCTTAAATACGATTTCAATACTCTGGAATATACAACAGCAAAACAAATGTATGAAGAACTTGCCCTCCTTCAGAAATGGTCTTCTTCTTCCGACTTAGCTTTGAAAGCTGATGCAGATAAAATTATGGAAATCAGAACTAAAGAGTTAAAATTTATTGATGCTAATTGCTATGCAACCATTTCTAATGAAATTTACCGGGGCTATGTCGCTCTCACACATTATTATGAAGAAATTAGTAAATTTAAGAATTAAGATATAGCTGTGATGTATTGAAAAAGAACCGGAGTTGAAACTCCGGTTCTTTGCTTTTGAAATATTTTTCTCTAATATTTGAGCATCGAAACAATCCGTCCGCAATCAGTAAGCTTTTCTCTGCCGTTAAGCCCTTCAAGTTCAATTAAAAAACCAACTCCGACAAGGTTTGCTCCGGTCTTTTTTACCAGCTTGCAGGCTGCCTCTGCCGTTCCACCGGTTGCAAGCAGGTCGTCTATAATCAAAACATTATCGCCAACGCCAAAGGCATCTTTATGTATTTCAATACGATCTGTGCCGTATTCCAACTCATATTCCTGAGAAATTGTTTCAGCCG
>CALUYR010000109.1 GCA_944325045.1 Candidatus Gastranaerophilales bacterium | reverse complement strand
TAAAGAAAAAATATTTCATAACTATATTGTATAACAAATATTTGTTGTACAATTTTAATATGGGAAAAAATATAGCGTTAATCGGCATGATGGGGTGCGGCAAAACAACTATAGCGTGCGAATTAAGTAAAATTCTGCCGGAATATACTCTTGTCGACATAGATTGCGAGATTGAAAAAAGTTCCGGGAAAAAAATATCCGAAATATTTCTGAAATATGGAGAACCGCATTTCCGCGTACTTGAAAGTGACAAGATAAAAAAATTCGCGCCTGAAGGCGATTTGATAATTGCGCTTGGCGGCGGCGCTTTCGAAAGCCCTGATAACAGAAAAATCCTTCTGGAAACTTCAACAGTAATTTATCTGCAAGCTTCCGCTGAAGAAATTTACAAACGAATCAAAAATGAAGTTCACCGGCCGCTCTTGCAAAAAAACTTTTCCGTTGAAAGAATTGCCGAAATAATAAAAAAACGCGAACATAATTATAAAAAAGCTAATCTGACAGTTAATACGGATAACAAAAATCCTCTTGAAACCGCTAAATATATCATAGGAGCTTTAAATGGCTAACATAAATGTCAAAATCAGCAGGTCTGAAAAAACTTATCCTATATATATAGAAAAAGATGATATAACAAATCTTAAATTAAAGATTACACAATCTCTGCGCTCGGATAAATATTTGGTTGTTATCTCAGAAAAAGTCGAAAAAATTTACGGAAAAATTTTGGGATTTTCCAAAGATGAAAAATTTGTTCTGAAGGACGGAGAAAAAGAAAAAAATTTTGAAAATTATAAAAAAATAATTAATAAAGCTATGGAAAAAGGCCTTAAAAGGAATGATTCAATAATAGCAATAGGCGGCGGAGTTACAGGCGATTTAGCAGGATTTGCAGCTGCCACATATATGCGTGGAATTGATTATATTCAGGTTCCTACAACTTTGCTGGCTTGTGTTGACAGCTCGGTCGGCGGGAAAGTCGCAATAGATACAAAAGCAGGAAAAAATCTTGTCGGATGTTTTTACCAGCCTAAAAGCGTTTTCATTAACCTGAATTTCCTTAAAACCCTCGACGAAAGACAGTACAAAACCGGTCTCGGTGAAGTAGTTAAATATATTTTTATAGAAAAAAACTGCAAATGCCAGGTTAATTTTTCAAACTTTATGAGCGAAAATACCGGCAAAATTTTATCAAGAGATCTGAACGTTCTTGAAAAAATGATCGAAATCTGTATAAAATTAAAAGTTTCCGTAATCGAGCAGGATGAAGAGGAGCAGGGGCTTAGAAAAATTTTAAATTTCGGCCATACATACGCCCACGCCCTTGAAAACCTTACAAGATACAACAAATATACCCACGGCGAAGCCGTTGTTAAAGGAATTAAATTTGCGTTTAATCTTGCGGAAAAAAGATCGCTGATTGATAAAAATTACCGTTATTTTGCTGATGATATTCTCGGGAAATTTAACTTTACTGAAATCCCTGATTATCCCAAAGATAAAATCCTTCAAATAATGAAAATGGATAAAAAAAATTACTCATCAAAAATTACATTTATTTTGCCTGTAGATTACTCAACTGTTGAAGAATTTTCTTTGTACGAAGATGAAATTTTTCCATCCCGTTAACCTTAGACTTTGGCAGAGTAAACCCAATCATATTAGTGTTTACATAGTCTGTTTTGATAAAAATTTTGCCGCGATGAGAACTGATAATTTTTTTGCAAAGATACAACCCCAGCCCGTCGCTGTTGTAGTTAATTTTGCTGTCAAATCTTTTATATTTGTCGAAAATTATTTTTTCAAAACCTTTTTTAAAAGGTTTGCCGGTATTTCTAACATTGCATATTAAATTGTGATTGTCATAATTACCGATAGTAACAGCTATTTTAGAATTTTTTTCGGAATACTTTATTGCATTAAAAATAAGATTAGTGAGAACCCTTTTAATTTCTAATCTGTCAGCCGTTACCTTGCTGTTTTCTGCACTACATATAAGGCTGAACTCCTGCTGCTTTTCATCCGCAAGCGGTTTTAATTCCTCAAAAACTTCCTTCATCAAAAGTGTAAGAGAAATATTTGTAAATTCCAAATGACTGTTCCCTTGTGCAAATTTATGAATTGAAATTAAATTATAAATCATCTTCTCCATATATTTGCAGGAATTATACATTTGGCTGTAAATCACCTTAAATTCATTATCAGCAGCACAAAGATTAATAATTTCCAAAGCTTTAAGCTGAGCCATCACCGGAGTTTTCAAGTCGTGCGAAAGCATTAATGCAAGTTTATTGTTCTGTATTTTTGTAATTTTTTTTATGTAAGTTTGCAAAATTAAATTAACACAAATCACAAACGCGATAAGAAAATATATTATTTCAGATTGCTTTGCCGAGAGGAGCAGACAGACGCCGATTATAAATAACCAACTGATTTTTAAACAAAATTTTAACAATACTAAAATGTTAAATTCCATATTTTAGCATTATCCTAACACGAAATTTTAAATGGTATAGTACCCGAACAGGTATTTTTTATAAATTAAATAGCAAAAAAAAATTTTCAGAAGTTTATAAGATAAATGTACGTAATATTACTTAAAGAAAAATTGAGTTTTTATTACATAAGTTCTATAATAGACCATGCGTTTGGAAGAAATAGAAAGGGTAAGATAACATGGCTTCAGAAATAGCATTTTCGCAGTTAGAACGAGCAATCAATCCTACACACGATATAAAACTTTTTTCAGGACGTTCTAACCCGAAACTGGCGCAGGAAATAGCCGACTGCCTTGGCACAACAATCGGGCCGATGGTAGTAAAAAACTTTGCAGACGGAGAAATCTATGTTCAGGTCAAAGAAAGCGTCAGAGGCGATGATGTATTTATAATTCAGCCACTTTGCAACCCTGTTAACGAAAATTTGATGGAACTTTTGATAATTATTGACGCGTTCAAGCGAGCAAGCGCCAAAACAATTACTGCAGTAATACCGTATTACGGCTATGCCCGCCAGGATCGGAAAACTTCAGGCCGCGAAGCCATCACTGCAAAACTTGTTGCGGATCTGCTTACAACAGCAGGCGCAAACCGTGTACTCGCAATGGATTTACATACCGGACAAATTCAGGGATTCTTTAATATTCTTGTTGACCATATATTTTCAACACCTATTTTGGTAAATTATATAAAAAATTTAAATATAAACGCAGATGATATGGTCGCAGTAAGTCCTGATACCGGCGGGGTTCAGCGGACACGACACTTTGCAAAACATATAGGATGTTCTCTGGCAATTATTGATAAACGCCGCGACAAACATAACGAAGCAATTGCAAGCCATGTAATAGGAGATGTAAAAGACAAAGTTTGCG
The DNA here is from genome assembly GCA_944325045.1 of Candidatus Gastranaerophilales bacterium. Lineage (GTDB taxonomy): Bacteria > Cyanobacteriota > Vampirovibrionia > Gastranaerophilales > Gastranaerophilaceae > UBA1221. Next base: position 3,274 of record CALUYR010000109.1, on the reverse strand, counting down.
TAATGTTTGACGATATTATTGACACAGCCGGAACTATTTGTGAGGCTTCTAAACTTCTGAAAAGAGAAGGCGCAAGAGAAATTTACGTATGTGCAGCTCATCCTGTATTTTCAGGCCCTGCTGTAGAAAGGCTTGCAGCCTCGCCTATTAAGGAATGTATTGTAACTAATACAATTCCGCTTAATATGGATAAAATGCCTCCGAATATTAAACAATTGTCAATTGCCCCGCTGCTCGGGCAGGCAATATCAAGAATCCATGACGATGAATCTGTAAGTTCATTGTTCGGATTTGAAAAAGAAATGCAGGTTTCTTAACAAACTGGAATATGAAAAAGATGGAAGCCGGTTGAACAAATTTCAGCCGGCTTTTTTATTACAGTTTTTTATCTAAAGTCTTATAGTACGGAAAATTGTATAATACCTGTAATCCCCCCAGTAAATAACTATTGAGACAAAATTGTTATCCAAATCCGTAACCTCTAAATAAGTTTTCGGAGCAGGTTTTCTCTTTGCACTCGGAACAAAAGTTCCAACAATATCAAGCAGCTTCAAATGAATTTTCTGGGAAGGCGCAAGTTTAGCTTGCGGAAGATTTTCATCATAAAACATCACCGGAACAATCTCTCTGTCATACACGGGTATTATATAGCGGACTTTACCGGCGTCTTTAAATAGCATGTACCAGTTTCCCTTATTCTCACGCGGAGTCAAAAGATAATATCCCGGCTCAATTGTAATATCCTTAAAATACAGAGGGCTTGTAAGCCTTAATAAAGGATAAGGCGACCAGGTAGAATTTTGCGTATCATAATATTCCCCGGGGTCAATATCATGAATAAACTTAAGCTTAGGAACTTCAAGATCCCGGTAAACCTGCTGATAATCAACATCTTTCGCCGGAGTACATAAGCTTGTTGCCGCCAATGCCAATAGTATAAACAGCTTCTTCATATAAATATATTAATGTTATCTCTGATTAAATCAATCATCTTAATGAGTGAATATTTAAATATTTAATCTTTGTGATAAAATTAAATCAATAGATGAGGAATAAAGAAATATGAATAAATTTTACTTAACAACAGCTATAGATTATGTAAACGGTGCCCCGCATATAGGTCATGCGTACGAAAAGATTTTAACCGATGTAATAGCCAGACATTTTTCACAAAGATGTGACAATTTGTTTTTTCTGACAGGAACAGATGAACACGGAATTAAAATTCAAAAAACAGCCTCTGCAAACGGAATCAGCCCCAAAGAACTCTGCGATAACAACGCACAAAAATTTAAAGAGGCCTGGAAAGCTTTAGATATAAATTACAACCGTTTTATCAGAACAACGGATGAGGATCACAAGGCGATTGTTCAGAAAATTTTCAAAAAACTGGTAGAAAACGGGGATATATATAAACATTCATACGAAGGGCTATACTGTTCAGGCTGTGAATGCTTTCTTAACGAAAAAGACTTGACAGAGGACGGACTTTGCCCTGACCACCTCAAAAAACCTGAAGTTGTAAGTGAAGAAAATTATTTCTTTAAACTTACAAAATATAAAGACGCGATTATCAAACATATAAAAGAAAATCCTGACTTTATTGTTCCGCAGTTCAGGGCGAATGAAGTTTTAAACCAGCTGGAAGATATTCAGGACATATCTGTTTCCCGTGCAAAGACTAACGTTCAATGGGGCATTGATGTTCTTGATGATCCTGACCAGTCAATATATGTATGGATAGACGCGCTTTCGAATTATATTACTGCAATAGGTTACGATACGGAAACCCCGTCAGAACAATTTAAGACACTTTGGCCGGCGGACGTTCAGGTTATCGGAAAGGACATTTTAAAATTTCATAGTATATATTGGCTTGCAATACTTATGGCACTTGACTTGCCTCTGCCAAAGCATATTTTTGCCCACGGCTGGATTACAATTGATGAGTCAAAGATGTCAAAGTCATTAGGGAATGTAATTTCTCCGACATCTGTTCTTGAAGCATTTAACCTTCAACAGCCTGACGCTTTCAGATACTATATGGCGACATCAGCGCCTTGCGGCCGTGACGGGAATTATTCGGACGATGATTTCAAAGAAAAAGTTAACGCTCATCTTGCAAATTCTATGGGCAACCTGCTCAACAGAACTCTTTCTATGCTGGTCAAATATTTTGACGGAGAAGTTAAGGAAGAATTTTTTGCAGCAAAAAATGATGAACTGGTAGCGGGGTCGTTAAGCTTACTGAAGGAAAGCCTCGGAAAAATTAAAGTTGTTGAAAACCATTTTAACCACTTTGAAATAGCCGAAGCAGCCCAGGAGATTATATCAATAGTAGACGCCGCAAACAAATATGTTACGGACAATGCCCCTTGGACACTTGCAAAAGAAGGCAAAATGACGGAATGCGGGCAGGTGTTAACAACAGTGCTGGAAGTTATGTGTATAATTTCTGCATTAATCTACCCTTACTGTCCGAATATTGCTGCTGAAATGGCTCGCCAGCTTTCATTTGATATCTCCAAAAAACTTGATGATATTACAGCAGACGAGATCAAAGCCGGAAAGTTAATTTCAAAGGAAGAAATCAAACCGGTATTTTTGCGGCTTGACAGCGAGCTTGCTGACAAAAGCGCTAAAAAATAACATATTAAAAATCAAACCCGGCAAATAATTGCCGGGTTAATTTTAATATGTTTTACGCCGTGCATAATTTTGCCGTGCTCAATACTAATTGAAAATCTTAAAGATCAGAGAAGTATTAATCCCGCCAAACGCAAAATTATTAGACATTATAATTTTAGCGTCAAATTCCCGTCCGCTTTGTTTGATATAATCCAGCGGTGCGCAATTTTCGTCTACTTCATTAAGATTAACAGTCGGGGCGAACCATTTTTTATGAGCCATATCAATTGATAAAATTGCCTCAATAGCCCCGCAGGCACCCAGAGTATGACCGGTATAGCTTTTCAGAGAACTGATCGGAACCTGTCTTTTAAAAATTTCGTACGTAGCATTTGATTCCGCAACATCGCCTTGAATAGTTGCCGTACCGTGAGCGTTTACGTAATCTATATCATCAGGAGAAATTTTTGCATCTTTTAGTGCAAGTGCAAGCGCATTTTTCATCATTAACTGGTTAGGTGTTGTAATATGGGTTCCGTCAGTGCTTGTTCCGAAACCGAGAACCTCCGCATAAATATGCGCGCCTCTTTTTTTTTCTTTTTTATATTATTCTAGATTAATAGCAATGGCCTCTTAAATAATAACA
>CALUYR010000108.1 GCA_944325045.1 Candidatus Gastranaerophilales bacterium | reverse complement strand
TCTACTGATATAGCTTGCAGATACGGAGGGGAGGAAATGAGCATTATTCTTGCAAAAACTGATTATGAAACAGCACTTTCAACAGCTAAAAAAATATGCGACAGGGTTTCTTCAAAAAATTTCAAACTGCCTAACGGGAAAGATACTACTGTCACAATCAGCCTTGGTGCCTCCACATTTCCGCAGGACGGCATTACTGCCGAGGAATTGATTGAAGCTGCGGACGTGAGACTTTACCACGCTAAAAATAACGGACGAAATCAGGTTGGTGCTTAGTTTTTACTTTTCTTAAAAAAAATTTCGTCTATTCGTGTTAATTGTAAATATTTGTTAAGTTTTTTTATTATAAAAAGGCAATTTTATAGATAATATATACTTTATATATTTAAGAGTAAATAGAACACGAAGGATACATCTAATGGGTATATTCACCTCAAATTACACCAATATGTATGCTATACGCATGACCCTTCAATTGGAGAGAAAGAAACGAAACCTCCAGTTGGAGGCAGCACGTGTTCAGCGGAATATGGGATCTGCCCAAAAGAATATAAATGCGCAAAAAAGGAGACAAGAGCAAGGACTTCAATACAATTACCAGATACAAAATCAAATGATGAACAGCCAAATTCAAGGCTTATATGATGCTGATGGTAAGATAAGCGATCAAGCAACATATAATGAATACCAAAACAGTATATTCCAAAACAGACTGAATTATCAGAACAGTAAGGCCTATCTTGATCAGATGTATGAAGATTTGACAGAGCAATATCTTGAACCTTTACAGCAGAAAGAAGAAGATATTCAACTCGAATTAGTAAACGTCGATTCGCAACTCACCTTCTGGCGACAGATGAAAGACAACTACAGCAAGGAAAGCCAGGAAGCAATTAAAGACTTTGTCGGCAACTAATTTTATAACTAATTTTAACTAAAAGCAGGTGATATATTCATCTGCTTTTTCAGTTTACATAAATGTTGCTGTTAGTTGCGAAAATATTGTTTGTGGTATAATATCAGAAGAAAGAAAGAGGTTTGATTGATATGAAAGTCAGCGTTAAAGTGCCTGCAACAACCGCAAATATCGGGCCCGGATTTGATTGTCTCGGAATGGCACTGCCGTTATATAATACAGTTACAATAGAAGAAACGGTTTTGCCGGGAACCGGTGTTGAGATTAATGTTCTTGCTAATGAGGATATTACGGATGAATTTTCTCTCGAACATATTCCGATGGATGAGAACAGTATAGTATACAAAGCTGTTGAACTTCTTTATAATTCCATCGGACAAACCCCAAGCGAGTTGAAGATTACTATACATTCGGAAATCCCGATAGCTCGAGGCCTCGGCAGCAGCGCTTCTGTAATTGTAGGCGGACTTATCGCGGCAAATGAACTTTTGGGCAGACCGGCTGATGAGGCTGCGCTTTTGTCAATTGCGACAGAAGTTGAAGGACATCCTGATAATGTTACTCCGGCTATTGTCGGTGGTTTGGTAATATCTTCTTATGAAGATGACGGCGGGATTGTTTATCGTAAGCTTAATTGGCCTGATGAGTGGCTTATTACCGTTTGCGTACCTGAATATGAACTTGCAACGGAAATTTCAAGATCTGTTCTGCCTAAAGAAGTACCTTTGCAAGATGCCGTATTTAATGCCCAGAGAATGGGGATGTTTGTTCAAGCTGTTAATACTAAAGATGAAGAATTAATGAGACTTGCGTTAAAAGATAAACTTCACCAGCCATACAGATTGAAACTCGTTCCGGGACTGGAAAAGATTTCTGAAAACCTCAAACACGAAGAAAGTGTTATCGGCTGTGTTCTGAGTGGTGCAGGCCCGGCTATTCTTGTTATTTCAAAGAAAAATAACTTAGATAAAGTTAAAGCAATAGTAAAAGAAACCTGGAATGAATTAAATATTAATGCACAACTATACACATTCCCGGTTGAACAAAACGGGGCAAAGGCAGTCGGTGTTGTTTAAGGCTTTATCAGTTGCCCTTTAATATAATATACAAAGGATATATTATATGTATAAACTCTACCCATACTTTACGAATGATGGCTCTGTAGGGCTGTTTAGCCCATCGGATAATGATATTTATCACTCAACATACGGTGCTGCTACTGAAGCTTATGAAAAGTTTATTTTTCCCTCTAATCTTACTGTATACAAAAAGAACAAGATAAAAATCTTAGATATTTGTTTTGGAATTGGCTATAACTCAAAAAGTTTTTTAAATTTTATTTTTCAAAATGAAAAAAAATTTCCGAATTTTTTTATGAAGAACAATTCCGTGTTATCAATATATAACGACAAGATACATAGTGATAAAAAATATAAGGATCTATATATCTCACCGATAGGTAATGATAAAATACCGAATTCAAATAGCTGCAGATATACCGAAAAGATATATAATGATAAAATTTCTGGAGTCAAGACTAAAGATAAATTTATTATTTGTAACGAAAAGATAGATAATGATAAAATAAATGAATTTCAGAATGTACTTAATCCGGAAATTGAGCCTGATGGTACCGAGATTTATGTAAAAGCGATTGATACTGACAAAATACTGGCTTATCTGTCCCCGTTTATTAAAAGCAGCAATGGAAAAATTCCAAAAAATTATAAACTTCCTTTTGATAATGAAAAAATCTCGAGGCTTTTAATGAATGGGAAGAGTTCCGATGAAACCGGGAAATCTCACTTGGAAAAACAAAATTTGAAATTAGACTTGAGAAGATTAATTGAGTATCCGATGTCTTTAAACCTATATCTTTACAGCACAATAATTGAATCTAACACTGAAATTCTAAACGATGCGGATTTAATTTCGATTATTTCTGATAAAAAGTATGCTCCTTATTTTAATGCTCAAATTTGCCGTTTATTTAAATTGTATAAATTTTCAAGGTGTTCTTATACCCCTATAAGAGGTTTTTGGGCCTTCTTACATAATATATATTATAACTACCTATCTAATCGCCATAAATACGATCTGAAACGCTTGAAAAATATGAACATAAATTTTCAGCTCAAAATCAATGATGCGCGCACTGAGATAAAAAATGATAGTAATATCTATAATTATATATTTTTGGATGCATTTACCGCTTCTAAATGTCCTTGCCTGTGGACTATTGATTTTTTTAAGCTGCTTTATGAGCGTCTTGATAATGATGGAATGATTTTAACTTATTCAAATTCTGCTGCTGTCAGGAATGCTTTTATCAACGCCGGATTTTATGTCGGGAAAATATATAATCCAAATTCGCAAAAGTTTACCGGTACGGTTGCTGTTAAAAATCATCTGCTTATAAAAAATAAGCTTTCAGAATTCGATTTAGGGCTTTTAAAAACAAAGGCAGGTATATTTTATCGTGACGAAAATTTAAACAGCCTTAATGACGAAATCTTAAGCTCACATAAAAAAGAAGTTGATAATTCAACTCTCATGTCAAGTTCCTCATACATAAAATCGCACAAAAAGCTTAGTTAATGTTAAGCTGCTCTCTTATTGTTATCAATATATCACTGAACGTTATAAGCAATATTAATAATAATTAATTTATTGCAAGTTGTTCTAAAAAATATATAATAGTATTATGAAGTATTATGATTTAGTTGTAGTTGGAGGAGGAACAGCCGGTTGCGCTGCAGCATATATTGCAGGAAAACTCGGTCTGAAAACTCTGATTATAGAAAAGAGAATTCACTTAGGCGGTACAATAACCTCCGGACTTGTTGTTCCGGCTATGAAGTCCTCTGAAAATCAAATTAACACTGAATTTTATAATGCTCTCATCGAAGAATTAAAGTCCCTTGGCGGTCAGGTTACTTATTTAGGGAACCCGGGTTGGTTTAATCCCGAGCTTACCAAAATTGCTCTGGATTCACTTATGCTAAAAGCCGGTGTGGATGTGTATTTTGATACTCATATAACAAAAATTGAATTGAAAAATAACGCTATTAAGACTATTACAATATCGAAAGAAATTTTATCGTTATATAACGATGAGGTACATGATCAAATTAAAAAGTTATCAGTACCTATCGGCGCGAGATATGTTGTAGACTCAACCGGAAATTGCGAAGTTGGAAAATTTTGTGATTGTCAATTTTTAGAAAAAAAAGTTGAAAATCAGCCGGTTAGCTTAAGATTTATAATGAGCGGAGTTGATCTTCAAACGTTTGGTAATTGGTTAAAAGAGTATGATAAAGACCGTTCTGTTACTACTGTAGAAGAAATTGACGGGCAAGTACACCTTTCTACAGCCTACACTTGGGATAAGAATAAAGAGTGGGCTTTAAGGCCTCTGTTCAAGGATGCGGAGAAACATAATGTCCTAAAACCAATTGACAGCAACTATTTCCAGATATTTACAGTGGCCGGAATGCCCGGAGCTGTTGCGTTTAATTGCCCGCGGATTATTAATTACAATGAAATATTAGCTGTCCGAGACACTTCAAAGGCGCTTTTGCTTGGCAGAAAGACTATTTTAAGACTTTCAAATTTCTGTAAAAAATATTTTCCCGGATTTGAAAACGCATATATATCAAACATTGCTGACATGCTTGGCGTAAGAACTTCCAGAAGAATTAAAGGAAAATATGTCTATACAATGGGCGATCTGATTTCTGGAAAACAGTTTGACACCCCCCTTGTAGTTGCAAATTACCCGATTGATGTTCATTCAAAGAAGAAAAATTCTTCAATTCTGACAATGGTTAAGGATTACCAAATACCTATTGAATGTACGATGTCTGCTGATGTGAAAAATCTTTTTGTTGCAGGACGCTGTATTTCCGCTGATTTTATGGCTCAGGGCGCGCTTCGTGTGCAAACAAGCTGCTTTTCAATGGGAGAAGGTATTGCCAGGTACATTGCCGGGATATTAAAAAAAGATGAAAAAGGAAAAGAAAAATGAAAACACTTGATATAATTGTTCCGTTTTACAATGAAGAAGCTTGTCTTGATCATCTTATTGAAAGGTTTTTGACACTTCGGAACTCTCTTGCCTCAAGACTTGATGTTAAGTTGATATTGGTTGACGACGGTTCAACTGACAGCAGCGTTGAAATTGTCAGAAATTATACCGGCAAGTGCGATTTCATTAAATTAATCTCATTTACAAGAAATTTTGGACAGGATATTGCAGTTTCTGCGGGTTTAGATTACTCCAAAGGTGATTTTACCGCAATAATTGATTCTGACCTTCAGGATCCGCCGGAGCTCATTGCTGAAATGTATGATAAGCTTTTGGAAGGTTATGACATTGTATATGCAAAAAGAATTGAAAGGAAATCGGAAACAATCTTTAAAAAGCTTACTGCATACGGATTTTACAGAATAATAAACTTGCTAAGCGAAATAAAACTTCCTCCTGATACCGGAAATTTCAGGATAATGACATCTAAAGTCCGTAGTACTGTTGTTGCAATGAAAGAACATCAGCGTTTTTTGCGCGGTCTTATTGCCTGGGCCGGCTTTAAATCAGCACCGTTCCTTTATAACAGAGACGAACGAGATTCCGGTGAAACCAAATATTCTGCGTCAAAAATGTTCAAGCTTGCCTTAACCGGAATTTTCAGTTTATCGTATAAATTAATTGATTTAATTTGGATTTTGGCTGTTTTTTTAATTATTCTGTCAATATTCGCAGCTTTGTTTAACAAAATTATAGCAATAATACTCTTTTGCAGTGCACTGCAGATTTCAGCGACCGGCATAGTCGGCATGTATATTTCAGGAATTTCTCAAGACACAAAAGCTCGTCCGCTTTATATTATCGACACGATTATTAACTAAGATAATAACTAACCCGCAACAAGTTTTTTAGCTTTCTTTTAAGTGTTTTACGTGCTTGTAGATATATAATCCGCCAAGGATTACGCAAACCGCAACAATCAAAATGTCAAATTTATGCCAAAGATGTTTAAAGGCTTCCATATTCTGCCCTAACTTGACCCCGACATATATGAGCAGGTAGCTCCAGACAAGTGAGCCTAAGAATGTGAAAGTAAAGAAAAATCTTTTTTTAGCCCTTAAAATTCCTGCAGGAAGCGAAATAAAAGTTCTTATAACCGGCAGCATTCTGCATAGGAAAAATGCCCAATCACCATATTTTTCAACCCATTTATCAGCTTCTTCCAGGTCTTTTTTAGACACGAGGAAATATTTACCGTATTTTTCAACAAAAGTTCTGCCGCCGAAATAGCCGATGTAGTATGAAGGGAGCGATCCGAGCACACAACCGATTGCACTTGCAAAAGCTGCAACATGGAAATTCATCTCGCCTTTGCTTACAATATATCCCGCAAACGGCAAAACAGCTTCGCTCGGCAAAGGAATATTACAAGATTCAATTGCCATTAACAACGCTACCCCGGACGGGCCCATTATAGTAATTACATGCTCTATCCAGCTTATTAAATGAGCAAGTATTGTATTTATTAATTCCATTATATCTCCCCTCAAATTCAATAATTTTATACTATCAAAAACTTACTCAAAAATCAATTTTATAATCCCTCGCCATTACACAATACAAACAGAAATTTTTTATCGGCAGCCTTCATCTTGCAGGTCTATTTTTCTATCAAAATCATTATCAATTCCGTCACGGCAAGAACCGATTGAATATTTGCTTTTGGCTTTAACTGTGT
>CALUYR010000107.1 GCA_944325045.1 Candidatus Gastranaerophilales bacterium | reverse complement strand
ATTGCTCTTGGGGATTTTCAATTTACAACCAGAGGATTACATTTTGAGAAAACTATTACTTTTCACTATTGTGTTAGTGATGTTGTGCTTTGCGCCGGCTCAGGCAGCTGATATCAATACGGTAAAAGCAACAATTGCGAAACACGCTATTGAAATGGGGGTTGACCCTGCAATCGCGTTAAGTATCGCAAGAACGGAATCCGGCTTTAATCACAATGCACGAAGCAATCATGGTGCAGTAGGAGTATTTCAATTAATGCCTTCTACAGCAAAAAGGATGGGGCTTAACCCGTATTCACTTAACGACAACATCAAAGGCGGGATTATGTACTATAAATCCATGTATAAGATGTTTGGTTCTGTAGAATTAGCGCTGGCAGCTTATAATGCCGGCCCGGGAAATGTAAAAAGGTATAAAGCAGTACCTCCTTACGCTGAAACAAAACGTTTTGTAAGCAAGATTATGAAGGATTACCATTACTATAAGGCAAATCCTGATCCTGCTATTATCAAGGCAAAAGCAGCCTCTGCAGCTGCTAAAAAGCCACAAACAGCTCAAATCGCTCATAAGCCAAAATTAGCTCCGACACCGGAACTTGTTCAGGCTAAAGATGTCAATGCGGTTAAAGTTGAAGTGGTTGACGAAACTCCTGTTGATTTAGAAATAGAAGCAACTTCACTTGCTATATAGTTAAATCAACATTAATTAAAACTAAAACCCAAAAGCAGTGAAAATCTTCACTGCTTTTCTGTTATAATAATCAATACTTGATAATTTTAAATAGAAAAGTTATAATAAAAAAGTTATCAAAAAAGGAGAGGCCAATAATGTCAAAACTCAATCATAGTGCTGGTTTCCGAGGGGGGGGGGGAGGCAACTCTAAGCAGTCCAAGCCTTTAGAAAATTTTTGTACTAAACCTAATTCAAAACTTTTCCACAGATTTTGGAATATCAGCTACATATCCGATCATATAATAATAAATATAGCCGGTATTAAATTAAAATTCAAACTTTCAAAAAAAGTTAAACAAAAAATTTACCCTAAACTCTTGTCTAAAAATAATAATAAAATAATTATTCATAAATTAAACGGAGAAATCGAATACAATAAGCCTATACCGGGAATAAATATCGACTTTTTGGGTAAAAATTCCGTAGTAGAAGTATTTGAACCATTTAATTTTAAAAATTGCAACTTTACACTTAATGACGAATGCATTGTAAAAATAGGAGTAGCCAAAGCCCTAATCAATCAACTTTACGTAACAATGATGTACAGTGAAAGTTGTAATGTTACTATCGGAGAAAAATTTACCTGCAATTCATGTCAAATAGATTTATGGAGAAATAAAAATATCTCGGTTACAATTGGTGATGATTGTATGTTTTCAGCAGGAATACTTATAAAAACAAACGATGCACATACAATATATGATTTGGAAACGAAAAAAGTATTAAATCCCCCAAACAGTGTTACTATAGGGGATCATGTATGGATTTGTCGAGACGCAAAAATACTAAAAAATGTTACGATACCAGACAACTGTACAGTGGGGATTGGCAGTATTGTTACCAAAAATAATTTTGAGAAAAATTCTATAATAGCAGGAATACCAGCCAAAACAGTTAAAAGAAATGTAAATTGGGCAAGAGAACATACATACTACTATGAAAAAAAGTTAGCGGAAAGTCAGACCGGAATTTTTTTAGATTAGCAGTTAAGTATTAAAAGAACTTTTATTGAAAAATATATAAATACGTGTTATAATATTAATATGAATATTAAAAACACCCAAAACCCAATCATAGTAAGAGTTTCCCTGATAGGGGGGGGGGCAGACTAAGGAGCAAGATCCGCTTGTAGTACGGTTTTTGCGTGAGCTTATTCGTGTTTTTAGTTGGTATAATTGGATTTTAAAAGGATTCCTAAGTCCGATTATTGCCGGATTGAATTTTTTAATACGGTGTTTTGGGACTGAACCGGATTGTTTTATGCGAAAATTTTCTATTTCGCCGTTTTGTGCTGCTTGTTTTTTAGATATTAAGGAGGATTTTTATGAATAATGTTTTTGAATGTCTGGTAAAAGGGAACTACGGCCAGCGCAGAGTTTTTTCTCCACAATACCACGCGCCTCGTAAAACTGCTTTTACTTTAGCAGAAGTTCTTATCACACTTGGAATTATTGGTATTGTGGCAGCGATGACACTGCCTATGCTCATTGCTGATTACAGAAAAAAAGAAATTCCTGTCAGGTTGAAAAAATTTTATTCAACACTTGAGAATGCTCTAACGCTTTCTTCCCTCAAAAATGGGCCTATAAATTATTGGGATTTTCCGAATAAGCAAAGCGATTATGAACAAATAAATAATTTTTTCAAAACCTATCTTAGACCTTACATAATCGGAATTAAAGAGTGTGATAATACTTTTAATTCTAAGTCTTGTAATAAGATAAGAAATAATTTTACCGAACAAAAAGGTACAGAAGGATATGTACCTATATATATAATGCCGGACGGGAGCTGTTTTAAACTCACCACCGGAGGAGCCGGCGACTGGGGAACTAATCTTCATTTTTTTTATGATTACAACTGCATGGGGCATCCTAATATGCTTGATAAAGATATTTTTGAATTCTTTTTTACATACCATAAAGCAGAAAATAAAGTCCGCTTAAGAGTTGGAGGATATCAGGCTGACAATGCGCAAAACAGAGATGATTTATTACAACTTTGTAAGCAGCGTATTGGATCCTGCGGGGCTTTAATACAAAATGACGGATGGGAAATCAAAGACGATTACCCCTGGTTTTAAAAAAGGCTAAACACCGGACTTTAAATATGCCTCTATAAATCCGTCTAAATCCCCGTCCATAACAGCTTCAACATTACCGGTTTCAAAATTAGTACGATGATCCTTTACCATTTTATATGGGTGAAAGACGTAAGATCTGATCTGTGAACCAAAATTTATATCAACCGCCTCACCTTTAAGTTCAGCAAGCTTCTTTTCATGCTCGGCCTGGCGGATTGCAAGAAGTTTTGAGGCTAAAATCTGCATTGCATTTTCTTTATTCTGCAACTGAGACCGTTCCTGCTGACATTTGACAACTATCCCGGTAGGTTTGTGTAAAATCCGGACTGCAGTTTCAACCTTGTTAACATTCTGCCCGCCTGCTCCTCCGGATCTCATTGTTTCAACTTCCAAATCCTCCGGCGGTATAACTATAGTTTTCTCAAAATCCTCTATAATAGGAGAAACTTCCACTGATGCAAAACTTGTCTGGCGTTTTCCGTTTGCGTTGAAAGGAGAAATTCTGACAAGCCGGTGAACGCCTCTTTCCGCCTTTGCATAGCCAAAAGCAAACTTGCCGGAAATTTTTATTGTAGCAGACTTTATTCCGGCCTCATCTCCATCAAGTTTATCCATTAAATCAACTTTCCAGTTGTGTTTTTCCGCCCATCTCATGTACATTCGCAAAAGCAGGCTTGCCCAATCCTGAGCATCCGTACCGCCTGCACCGGCATTTATTGTAAGAATTGCATCAGCCTCATCATACTCTCCGCTCAACATAAGACGGACTTCAAAACTTTCCACAGACTGTTCCATATCCCTAACAGCTGCAAAACTTTCCTTAATCAATTCCTCATCTTTTATTTCCAAAGCAACTACCGCATCGTCAAGTAATGACTGCCAATTTTCACATAAAGAAATATTTTCTTTTATCTCCTTAATCTCCGAACCAATCTTTGAAACTCTTACCGGATCCTGCCAAACATCAGGAGACTGCATTTCTTCTTCAAGTCCGTTAAGCCTGCTTTTTAACCCGCTAAAGTCAAAGACACTCCTTTATGCTTTTAAGCCGGGGAGCCAAGTTATTAACCAATTGTTTTAATTCTGTTTCCATAAAATAACTTTACAACAAAAAGATATATCCCGCAACTAAATCTGATTATTTTACTGTTCCCCTGCCGGCTCAAGGTTCACATAGGCGTTGTAATCTATTGAGCCGTAGATAATTTTAAGTCTGTTATCCTTACCAGTTATAAGGTCTACAAAATGAACTTCCGGCTGCTCAAAGTCATCAAGAGTTTCCACAGCCTCGAACTCTGCCATAAGGTCATATCCCTGATAGAGTTTCAAATAAATTTTATCGCCGCGCTTTTCACTTGCGACCTGATAATGTCCGACAGGCAAAACCGCATTTTCCCCGACTTTTACCGGGACAGACATACATATTACCGGAAGTTCCTTCGGAAGCTGGTTTATAACGTCGGTTTCATTACTCTGCTGAATACTCTCTCCCTTCATCTTTTTAGGTTTTTTCCCGCCTTTTTTGCTGTCTATTGCTTTATCAAAATCTTCATCAGATACAGCCCCCTCTGTTCCATAGAAATTCTGATCCCCGTAATTATCCCACAAATCCCCCTCGGCAAATACCGGATTTGCAAAACTAATTAAGAAAACAAGTATTAAAGATAAAAATTTTGATACATTCATATTTTCATTTTAATTATTTTTTAGAGTTTGTAAACCACCCGATAAAGGATAAATATCAAAGTTAAATCAGTTTCTGTTAAAACAGCTTATAACATCTTTTTAATAAATGCAGCGGGCGGCGATTTATAAATCGCCGCCCGGGAAAAAACCTTTCCTGAAACAATCAAATAACAATACGAAGAATCACATACTACTTACCTTATATAGCTTGCGAGAAGCTCCTGGCCCAGAGTTGAATTTTTAATTTTTTTAAGTGCTCTGAGTTCAGTTTGCCTGATACACTCTTTTGTAACACCGTAAATATTACCAATCTCTTCAAGGGTTCTTCTGGCAGAATCCCCGAGCCCGTAACGCATTCTTACTACTTCCTGCTCTCTTTCTTTTAAAGTAGAAATTACCAGCTCAATATCGCTTTGGAGATTTTTATATTCTATATTATCAGATACAGACTGACTATCATCAGCCAATATATCTGCAATATTAAGCTCTTTGCCGTTTTCTCTTTCAAGACTGCTTTCTATTGATATGGTCTTTGTGTAAGCAGAAAGAAATGTTTCAATTTTATCCGGTTCTATATTCATTTTCTTTGCTACATCATTATTTTTTACCTGGCAGTTATATTCTTTTTCCATGCGTGATTTTATTTTTGAAAATTTTGAAAGAGTTTCCTGAATATATACAGGAATTTTCATACAGTGAGACTGCTCAGAAATAGCCTTGAACATAGATTGTTTTATCCACCAGCTTGCGTAAGTCGCAAACTTATAGCCAAGTTTGTAGTTGAACTTCTCGGCAGCAATCATTAAACCTAAGTTCCCTTCCTGAATAAGATCGAAAACCGGAATACCTGATACATGAATTGCTTTCTTTGCAATACATACTACTAATTTTAAGTTTGATTGAATTAACTTCTTTTTGGCCTCATGGTCTCCTTCACTTGCAAGTTTGGCAAGTCTTTTCTCCTCTGATGAACTCAACTGCGGATAATTTGCCAACTCTCTTACATACTCTCTAAGCACTGAATCTGTTGATGCCTGAAGAACGTCATTCCTTGAAGGATCTGATTTTGATGATGTCTTTTTCATTTTTACAGGGGTATTTTTGCTCATAATTTTAAACTCCCTTCTCATTCTTAGTCGAATAAGATTATAAAATGTAACACAAATAACAACACTTTATATACTAAGTATATATCATAGTATATACTTTTTCAAGTGTTTTATTAAGAATTATGAAGAAAGAAGAAAAATAGAATAAATTTAAATCATACAGGCTTGTCGGCAAGCTTATTTGTGATAAAATAATACTGAGGAGAGGAATAAAATGAAGAAAAAGATTATTATAGGACTAAGCATATTTTTAGCCGTACTATTAACATCAGCAGTAACATTTGCAGTAAACAGCGGTGTTATGAATAAGAAACACGTACCTTCTGATTACAAAATAGGCGTAACTTATGACGAAGCGCTGAGCCAAAAAGATGAAAAACCGGTTTTGGCACTATTTTACGTTGACTGGTGCGGTTATTGTTTAAGATTCATGCCAAAATTTAAGACTGTTGAATCATTATATAAATCAAAATACAGCATTGTAATGCTTAACGCTGAAGATGAAAATAACAAAAAACTGGTTGAAGATGTATCTTTAACCGGCTTCCCAACACTATACATAATTGATCCGAAATATGATAACAGAGTTTTGCTGAACAATGCTATTTACATGGATTTGAAAAAACTCCGCACAGAGCTTGATCGTTATCTGAAAATAAGATCTAAACTGGATGAAGCTGCGACCTGCAAAAAATAATTAAAAAAAAAAGACCTTGAATTTTTCAAGGCCTATCCGTTTAAATAAGAAGAGAGAGCTTTATATTTATATAAAGTAAAATTGTGAGAAAAAATTGCTAGTTTCGAAAGAATTTTGTAATAAATCTTAACAATAAAGGTTTACAATGAAAGATATCCAGAATTTAGAAGATACGAGGAATGTGGACATACAAAAAGTCGGGATAAAAAATCTTGAACTGCCTCTTATTATACAGAGAAAAAATAGTTCTAACCAGGTTGTGAGTGCAGCAGCCAGAGTAAGTGTATCGCTCCCGCGGAATTACAAAGGAACGCACATGTCACGATTTGTCGAAGTACTTAACGAGTGGCAGAATAAAAATCTTCTGGGAGTAGAT
>CALUYR010000106.1 GCA_944325045.1 Candidatus Gastranaerophilales bacterium | reverse complement strand
AGCTGACAGAAATTTTCAAAAAAACGAGAAACACCGCAAGATTTTTGTCCGGAAACCTGTATGACTTTGACCCTGAAAAAGATCTTGTGGATTATAAGGATTTAAAACCTATTGATAAATTTGCACTGCATAAGCTAAACCAGCTTATTTCAACTGTAACCGAAGCATTTGAGAATTACGAATTTTACAAATATTTCCAAAATCTTCAAAACTTTGCGGCAGTAGACTTAAGCTCATTCTATCTTGACATAGTAAAAGACCGTTTATATACAGCTGGTAAAAAATCTCTATCAAGACGAGCATGCCAGACAGTATTGTACGAAACATTACACACACTTGTTAGAGTGCTTGTACCTGTAATGCCTCATCAGGCAGAGGACATTTGGATGAACATGCCGGAATGCCAAAAGGGCGGATTGGAAAGCGTACTTCTGACTGACTGGCCGGCGGATCACCCTGAATGGCATAACGAAAAATTGGAACACGATTTCACAAAAATATTGAAAACCCGCGAGGTTGTAAGCCGTGCTATTGAACCTTTAAGGGCAGAGAAAAAAGTCGGAAGTTCTCTGGAAGTTTCAGTATATGTAAATGTCAAAGACAATGAAATTTTAAAAGCAAATGAAAAAGATCTTGCAGATATATTCATTGTTTCGCAAGCATATATCACTGACAAAAAGCCTGAAAACGTTATGAATGAATACAGTGAAGATGATTATACAGTATGGGTTGCGGCTGCAGAAGGAGAAAAATGCGCCCGCTGCTGGAAGTACAGAAGCCTTAATGAGGAAGGAATCTGTCAGGATTGTTCAGAAGCTGTTAATCAGGCATAAAATCTATAAACAAAAATACTGATTAATAAACTAATTGGGTTGAATGTATAACATTCAACCCAACAGTTATTAAAGAAATAATTTCTATAACACAAATTTCTACGAATTATACCCCATTCTGCCAAGGAATTCACGTATACTGAATTTAAGTCTGTAAAAGGCATCCGGAGTCGGAACAAGTTCATCTACCACTTGTGAAAATTCATATTTTGAAAAAACATCCACACTAAGTTGAGCAGGCGCTCCTATAAAAGGTTTTCCGTCAATATGCGTATCATTAGCATATTTTTTTGCCTTTTCATTTAAACCTAAACGTATTTCAAGATTTTTAGGTTCATAATCTTTTACAATTTCCGCAAGATTTAAAAACTGTTTTTGAAGGGCGCTGTAGTGCATAGCCGCTATCGGACGCGGATCTAATCTATTTGCTGCAGCATAGTTTACAGCTTGCTTTATGACAAACTTCGGCACATCTTGTGTTGCAACTAATTTCACTCCAAATGACGGAGAAGCCTGCTGCTGGCTGTTTAATGAGCTGTTGTAATTGTTAATTGGTGATACACGCATGTTTAATACTCCTATATTTAGAGACATAATTAAATAAATAATAAATATCATAAACCATATTAGAAGTAAACAGAACTATTACAATTTATTAAAAGTTGAAAAAACATTTTTGAATAAATACTTATGCTGTAAATTCAAAAAATTTATTATCCTGGATTACTATCAAGACCAAGCAGTCTGTTGTCAATTTCCTTTAGTAAACTTTCATCATTAGCTTCTGCGGCAAAATGTTTTGCTTTATTCAAAAGTCCGCGAGCTTTATTCGTGCTGTTAAAATCAATCATTATATCAGCTGCGCTCAGGTAATTCTGAGCAGCTTTAAGCGGAGAGGAAGCTTTTGTATAATTTTTTACTGCCTCTGAATATGATTTAAGCGCCTCCTGCGGTTCGCCGAACCGTTCGTAAGCCCGCCCGAGACTTGAGGAAACAAAACCTTTTACCTTAGAATTATCTGTTTCATCAGCAATTTCTTTTGCGGTTGTAAGATAGTCAAATGCTTCATCTTCATACATGTCAGAGAAAATATTTCCCATTCGTGTAAGAGAAGTTGATTGAGCCGCCAAATTTTCGCTCTCCCCGCCGTAAGCAGCAGATACAAAGTAATGATCAAGCGCCGGTTCAATCTGGTTTACATCATCGTAAATCTGGGCCATAGAATAGTGGGCTTTTGTTTTAACATTATTATCAGTAGTAGTTTCAATTGATTTATTATAGCTTTTTAAAGCCTGGGCAGGGTAATTGTAATCATCATAAATTTTACCTATTTCATAGAAAATCTTTGATTTAGTTTCAATATCGCCAACTTCATCCGCGCGATTTAAGGCTTTTTGGAAATTTTCAATAGCTTTTCTTGGTTCTTTAGCATAAGCAAGCCTTTTTGAGCGAAGGAACAACGATTTTAATTCTGTATCCTGCGGGATATAAACTTTAGTTTGTTCAGCAGCAGTTTCCGGGGAATTATTTGCTTCTGCTATAACTTCTTCTTCCTGTACTGATGGAACGGGTTCATCAGTGACAGTTTCCGGCTGCGGCTTGTCAACAGCCTTGGCAGTCGAGCCTTCCGGGAATTTTACCAAAAACTGAGGGTTAATATCATTTTCATTGTAGTTAAAATCAATATCCTGCATGAAAAGTGCGTCAACCCAGTTTTCAACGACTTTAGACTCTTTTTCAAGAGTTTGGGAAATATAGCCGTCCAAAATTGTTGAAGCATTCTTAAGATTTGATTTTATAAGTCTTGTATTAGGATTTTCTTTGGTAACCTGCTTTTCAATGAGTTCAATATAACCGTTGACTTCCTCACTCAAATCCTCAGGGGTACCTATTGCAACAACAGTATTTTTAAAATCCTTTAAAATTTGTGCAATATTGATGGAAGAACTGACGGCCATAGGCTTTGCAGGCTGCATAGGAGCAGAATACGTCTGGACGTTTTGATAAAACTCATTTTGCAGCGGGCGGCTGTTTACGCCGTCGGAACTTCTCGTAAACCCGTCCTGATTATTTTCAACATACTGAAGCCCCTTACTTCTGGCATTTTGGGAGGCTTGTTCTTCCCGATGTGTTTGAGCAGCAGTTTTAGAGGTTTCTTCATCCTGCTTTTTTCTGACAAAACCCCGTCCGTCTTTTACAACATATGGCCGTTGATATATACTGCTAAGATTCAACCCCATTTTGTCCGGTTACCTCAATTACTACTACTCTTACGTTACAACTATATAATAAATCGGCTGTTACGTACTCATACTTTTGTATGAAATCTACATTTTTTATTTAAGAATTTTTTTTCTCATGTCAAATTTCATGAACTTCCATGCCCGTAAAATTTTTTATAAGGGAAAAATTTTCGAATAATTTACAATCTTTACCAATTTAGGATTTTTAGTTATAATTTATAAGATTACTCGTAATGGGAGGGAACAACTTATGAATTTGGAGCATATAAAGAAAACAGACCCGGTTGTAGCAGAGCAAATAGAACTAGAACTAAAACGCCAGCAGGAAACAATAGAACTTATTGCAAGCGAAAACATAACTTCTCTTGCAGTAATGGAAGCAGCCGGGAGCGTATTAACAAACAAGTATGCGGAAGGCAAACCGCACAAAAGATTTTATAACGGATGCGAGCACGTTGACATCATAGAAGAAATTTGCCAAAAACGAGCTTGTGAACTTTTTGGTATGGATCATGCAAACGTACAGCCTCACAGCGGAGCTCAGGCAAACATGGCTGTATTTATGTACGCGTTAAAACCGGGTGATAATGTATTGGGAATGGATTTATCTAACGGCGGACACCTCTCTCATGGCTCGCCCGTAAACTTTTCGGGATTATACTTTAACGTAAAAAGCTACGGGGTAAACGAATACGGGGAAATTGATTACGAAGAAGTCAGGAAATTGGCGCTGGAACATAAACCAAAGCTGATTATATGCGGTGCAAGCAACTACGCCAAAATAATTGACTTCAAAAAATTCCGCGAGATTGCTGACGAAGCAGGCGCATTGCTTCTTGCAGATATTGCACATATAGCAGGGCTGGTTGCTGCAGGCTTACACCCGTCACCGGCTCCGTATGCGGATTTTGTAACAACTACCACCCACAAATCGCTGAGAGGGCCAAGAGGCGGAATTATTATGTGCAAAGAAGAACACGCAGCAGGAATTGATAAAGCTGTTTTCCCGGGAATGCAAGGCGGGCCGCTTGAACACATTATTGCAGCTAAGGCAGTTGCGCTGCTTGAAGCCTCTAAACCGGAGTTTAAACTTTATGCAGAACAAATTATAAAAAATGCAAAAGCTTTAGCCCAAGGGCTTATGGATGAAGGTATGGATATTGTCGGCGGGATGACTGAAAATCACCTTATGACACTCGATTTAAGAAAAACCGGTAAAACCGGAAAAGATATGGCAAATGTTCTTGAGCGTGTAGGAATCACCGCAAACAAAAATACAGTTCCGAATGATCCGCAAAGCCCGTTTGTAACAAGCGGAATTCGACTCGGAACTCCCGCCGTTACAACCAGAGGTTTCAAGGAAGATGATATGGTTGAAGTTGCTAAAATTATTGCAGGCGCAATCTTTGCCTCTGACAACGAGTTAGGACTAAAAAATCTAAGAGAACGTTCACTCAAGCTTTGCAAAAAATATCCGCTCTATGCAGATTAAAAAAATAAATAAACTAACGACTTATTAATTAGGATTTAGCAGAATATATGCTAAATCCTATTTTTTATGCTGATTATTTTGAATTTTCATGATATCATATTTATTGTAAAAGGTACAATTTAAGAAAAGGAAGAGAATTATGAAAACACTTTCACCATTACAAATTGAAAGATTGAAATATCAGCCTAAACTTCCTAAATGCCTTTCTGAAGGGATTAACTCTTTGGAAATGGTAGAAGGTGCTGCAACTCAATCAGTAAGAGACCAGGAACAAATTAAAGCTTTATTTACAAATACTTATGGAAAGCCTGTTGTAACTTTCAAACATTCGGGAGTTGTTAAATCTTCCGAAACAAAAAATATCGGTGTAATCCTCTCAGGCGGCCAGGCTCCCGGCGGTCATAACGTTATTGCCGGGTTATATGACGCCCTGAAGCAGGCAAATCCTTCCAATAAATTATACGGATTTCTTGGCGGCCCGTCAGGAATTATCGACGGAAAATATGTTGAATTTACAGATGAATTTATTGACCGGTACAGAAATACCGGCGGTTTTGATATAATAGGCTCAGGCCGTACAAAACTTGAAACTGAAGAACAGTTCCAAAAATCACTTGCTGTTTGCAAAAAATTGAACATCTCTGCTGTTGTAATTATTGGCGGCGACGATTCGAACACAAACGCTGCACTTTTAGCAGAATGGTTTGTTAAAAATAACACCGGAATCCAGGTTATCGGATGCCCGAAAACTATTGACGGCGACTTGAAAAATGACCAGATTGAAATCTCTTTCGGATTTGATACAGCAACTAAAACTTATGCAGAATTAATCGGTAATATTCAAAGAGATGCAAATTCTGCTAAGAAATACTGGCACTTTATTAAAATTATGGGCAGAAGTGCTTCTCACGTTGCCTTGGAAGCTGCATTGCAAACCCAGCCTAATATCACTTTGATTTCCGAAGAAGTTGAAGCTAAAAAAATGTCCTTGGAAAGTATCGTCAACTACATGTGCGACATTATCGTAAGACGTGCTGATCTCGGAAAAAACTTTGGTATCGTAATTATTCCGGAAGGTCTAATTGAATTTATACCTGAAATGAAATCAATGATTGCTAACTTAAATGACATTATGGCATCATTGGAAAATGATCCGGATTTTGTTAATGCAACAACAATTCGCGATAAGTTTGATATTGTAGAAAACAGACTGGACGACGATAATGCTAAAGTTTACAATTCACTTCCGGCAATTATCAAAGGACAATTGCTTGCAGACAGAGATCCGCACGGAAACGTTCAGGTTTCAAAAATCGAAACTGAAAAACTCTTAATCGAAATGATTACAACAAGATTAAGCGAATTGAGACAACAAGGCGATTATATCGGTAAATTCTCCGCTCAATCTCACTTCTTTGGCTACGAAGGCAGATGTGCATTCCCGTCAAACTTTGACGCTGATTACTGTTATTCATTAGGGTTCAATGCGTTTGCACTGATTAACAACGGATTAACCGGATACTTATCATCAGTAAGAAACTTAACTGCACCGGCAAACGAATGGGTTGCCGGAGGTGTTCCTCTTACAATGATGATGAACATGGAAAAACGCCATGGTGAAATGAAACCGGTTATTCAAAAAGCCCTTGTTAAACTTGACGGCCCTGTATTCAAGCAGTTAGAAGAAAACAGAGAAGACTGGGCAATGAATGACAGATATTTATTCCCGGGCGCTATACAATACTTTGGCCCGTCATGCGTATGTGATGTTACAACTTGTACTTTACAGCTTGAAAAAGCCAAAGAACTTGTTAATGCCTAACAACAAAACCCATAACACAAAAATCCCGGATTATAGATCCGGGATTTTTTATATTAAACGAACTTACTTACACTTATGCTTGCCGTTCCAGCTAAGACCGTCACATTTTAGGTAATCCATATTCTCGTTATAAATTACCCAGGCAGCGCAGCCGTATCCGTTACCATCAAAGGAACGCTTCCCATCACACGCATCTTCAAAAGGACGTGATGGATCATCAGCTAATCCCATTGGTTTAATAGAATTTTCAAATAACCAAAAATAAAATATATCACGGCCTATCGTGTTTGGCGGAGCTGTTCCGTTTATATCCACAGAAAAGTCCGCGCAAA
>CALUYR010000105.1 GCA_944325045.1 Candidatus Gastranaerophilales bacterium | reverse complement strand
GACATGGGGTTAATGTAGCTTGGAGCCCCGACATTAACTCATTCAGCCACAACCCTTGTCTCCCTTGAGGTTCGTTCCCCCCCCCCCCCCGTATTCATTGCTATACTTGACTTTTCCATGACTTTACCTCCTTTTTTTCTTTATTATAAACCATTTTTTTATTTTTGCAAGGGGGCTGGAAAAATCCTCTTCTTCATGTCATTTAGCAGGGCTGCACACTTTAAAAATATTATTTATTTCCCGGGTAAATTACACAACAAGCCGGACTTTTAAAAAGTCCGGCTTGTTGTTATAAGATTATTAAAACTACATTTCCGAAACCGATATGCTCGTTATACCGGAATTTCTTGCACAGTCCATAACTTTTACAATAGCACCATGTGTTGCATCCCCGTCGGTCTGAATCATCATCCCGTCAGGATAATTCTTTGCCTGCGTTTTTAATATAGTGTCTAATTCATCAGATAAAATTTCTTCACCGTTTATATAATACTTATTATCAGCGGTAACACTTACTGTCAAGATTTTGGATTCTTTATTTGAAACCTGCTCTTGAGCAACATTTTCAGGTACGGTAAGATTTAATCCCTGCTGATCAAGCAAAGGCGCAATGACCATCATTATGATCAGCAATACAAGAAAAATATCCGTTAACGGTGTTATATTTATTTCGTTAAATGTTTTTCTCTCACCGGCCATAATTACGCTCCCTTATTTAACTTTTTTGAATTGTTTTCTAAATTTTTCTGTTCTTTTTTACTCAACGGCTCGCCTGCAACGATAAGTTTCTTAAACTCAGCCTCCTGCGCAGCGTTCATAACTTTCATAATCTCGGAACTTTTCACGGATTCATCCGCTTTAACAACGAGTTCCGGCTTTTCCAATGAGGATTTTATCGCTAACAACTCGGAAACAAGCGCAGCAGGCTCAGTTGGTTTTCCATTTACAAACATCAAACCTTCTTTTGTAATAGAAACAGTTGCATTTTTTTGCTCAATAGATATTCCGCTATTTATTTCAGGAATGGAAATGGAATTATCCATCGACTGAAATGTTGGCGCAATAACCATCATTATAATCAACAGTACAAGAAAAATATCTGTTAATGGTGTTATATTTATTTCGGTAAAAAGTTTTCCGTTTTTAGAACTCATTGCCATAATTCACGTTTCCTTATTAACTAAACATTTGAAGCCGGCGCTGAAACAGAACTTTCTTCTTCTGAATCAACAAAGCTCAGGAATAACAACTTAATTAACTGGAAGTCATCTTCGTAATGCTTAACAACAGATTGGAAAGAGTTGTAGAAAATAACCGCAACAATTGCAACAATCAAACCGAATGCAGTTGCAATCAAGGCAGAACCGATACCCATTGCAACAGCGGCAGACTGGTTACCCTGAACAGCTAAATCCTGGAATGTATAAAGTATTCTTACAACCGTACCAAACAAACCTAAAAATGGAGCAACACCGCCAATTGTTCCAAGTATGGTCAAATGTTTTTCCAATTTTCTGGTCGCAAGCGTAGCAGAAATATCAAATGATCTTGAAAAGCCGCTTTTTTGATCAGCAAAAATTCTGGCAGCTTCCTCAATAACTTCACCAATAACGCCGCCGCATTGGATTGCAATATTCTGAACACCTTGCAGATTGTTTACGGCTAATTCCTTTTGAATTCTTGGTATTAAAATTCTGATATCACGTTTGTTTTTATTATATACAGACATTCTCTGTAAAACGACTTGCACAACGAGTATTGCACAAACCAGAATTGGTAATAATACCGGCCAATCCATTTTAATTGAGTTCCATAAAAGTTCCATAGTTTTAATCCTCTTAATTTATCTGATACATATTTTCACTAATAACCCGATGCTCCGAATACGTTATAATCAAACGTAAACTGAATATCTATACTTGAGTTTTTATACTCTGCCGGCAAAGGTTTGAACGGAGCAGTAAGCTTAACCGCATCAAGAGCTGCTTTATCGGCGCTTGGTAGTCCTGATGATTTAAACACGCTGCAAGAGAGGAGTCTGCCGTCTTTTGCGATTTTAAACATCAGTACAACACGTTTACTTTCATTGCCTTTAGGCGGGTTCCAATTCATTTTAATACGGCGTTGAAGTTCTCTCATATACGGCCCGAAATCAGGTTCGCGAATTGCGTCGATACCAGGTCTGCCGTTTGGATTACCCGGCCCCGGATTACCGTAGCCGCCCGAGCCTCCGCTGTGGCCTAATTTAGACCCGGAACCTGATCCTCTGCCTGCCGGAGATAAGGCAGGAGCAGGTGCAAATTTTCCACTGCCCGAAGAAGAACCGCTTGCTGATGATGAGCCGCCGTTAACAGCTTTTCCTGAACCGCTGATTGGGCCGGTTGCATAAGTTCCGGACTTTGTACCGCCTTTTGGAACCGGAATTTGAAAAGCTGATGATGGCTTTTTAACTGTTTTTGGAGTTATAGGCGGTTTCAACGACGGACGAGCAGTCGGCGGCGCAGGTTTTGCCGGCTGTGCGGCTTTCGGCGCAGGTGCAGGCTGCGGAGTCGGTTTTTGAATAGGTTTTGTTATCTTTTCAAATAATGATGGCTCCTGCTTAGGCTTAGCTTGCGGCTGTTTTTTCGGTGCAGGCTGTGACGGCGCCGCTGATTGAGATCTTGACGGTGCCGAAGCTGAAGATGAAGCCGGCATTGATACTTTTCGGTTAGGATCATGGTGTCCGCCTGCCCGTGAATTTATATGTGCACGGTATGGAGTATTTTTATTAATAGGCGTATCTTCATTTTCCACCAATACAAACTCTATATCATTTAACTTTGGTTTAGGCCTTTGAGCAATCGGAACAATTACCCCTAACCATAAAAGAAGCAATGATAAAGCCCATGCCAGAATTACAAGCGCAATGTGCAAACCGATAGAAAGTACAAATGCCTGACGCATAGACAAGCTTTCCCGATCTTCACGGACAACAGCAGGCAGTGTATATCCTCTGTTATCTGCTAACTCTCTTTCTTCAACATTATCAACATATTTACCTAAGATTGACATTATTTTTTCCTATAAAAAGTTTCCCCTAATCGTTTCATTATAATTCTATTCTAAAATAAAAATAAAATTATTGCCTGTATTTCTAATAATTTGAATTATATATTGCCGGGTTAACAGTAATCGGCTGGGTAAGAACGATATCTATCATAGAGTTCGCTGGGATTTCGACATCAACGCCTTTATCCCAGACAGACTTAACAAGCCCGCCGCCGGCGCCGACAGCAGTACCTAAAGCAGCACCGCGACCGATATCACCGCCGGCAAGCGCTCCGAAAACAACGCCGGACAAAGCACCTGCAGCGGAACCAACTGTTAAATCTTTGGCATATTCTTTAGTAACATCCAATTTTGTACCGCCGACCAGGGTTCCGGTATTATCAGTCGTCTTAATTACGGCAGATATCGGAACCTGTATACCGTACGGGGTAACAATATTCGTGAATCTTATAAGCAAACGCCCGTTAATACTTCCGCGTTTCGCTTTTGAAACCTCTATAACGCTTCCTGTAACAGAACTTCCTGCCGGAGCTATCAGGTTGTTATTATAATAAAAATCCGATCCCAAGGCTAAAGTAACATTTTGACCAAGCGAAAGGTTTGCGGAATTAAGAGGAGTAGTAACAACGGCCTTCACAACCTGACCTGCCGGAACTGTTACGACGCTGCCCTTCAAAGTTCCGCTATTTGAATACTGGCTGGTATTATTATAATAGTTCGGCTGATATGACGGAGCAGCCGGGGTTTTGGAGTAGTTATAATTCTCTGCCGCGCTGCAAACGCCTGATGTCAGGGTAAGTAATGATAACGAGGCAATAAGTAAGTTTTTATACATAAAACATTCCTTTCTGATTAATCAAATACATATCCGTTTATACTAATTAACATTTTATTTAAATTAAGGAATTTGTCAATTTGTTAATGTATGGGTAACAGATAAAGGATCCGTCAAAATAATAAGCCCGTCCTCGCCTGCTTTAATAACCGCATGGGCACCTTTTTTTCTGGTACGGCCGGGACGGATTTGCAAAGTTGTATTAATACCGATATTACCTTGATAATGCGGCATTTTAATCCACTCGGCAGGTTCAGTCATTTCTCCGCCGAACATGTTGTTATTAGAGGAATATAAGTACCCTCTGACCGGCATTTCAAACCCGTCCGGCAAGATCATTTTTGTAATTTTAACTTTAAATGAAGCATTTGTACCGACGACCGGATCATGCACGTCCTCTACATAACCTGTAAAGACAGTGCTTTCAGGTATTATATTAGTTTCATGCATATATAGATCATTGGTAGATATAAATTGGACCTTATAACCGTCCTGACAGTATTGGGTTGAAATTTCCTGAGCGTTTTCCACCGGGATAAAAGTTCCGGCCGGAACCTCAATACTATCGTACTCTCTTACGTCTATCTGAACCGGCATAACTTCTTCTGCAATTGACGGAGAAAACAGCATAACACCAAAACCAATAATCAAAATTGAAATTATATTTCTCATAAGAATAATTATAACATTTTTTTTCAGATAATCAATAGTCCGCAAAAAGCTAAGGAGGATTGGGCACAGAGAAGTAACTTGCGGCCCCTTTGCGACAGCAAGAACAAAATACCACAGCTCCTTAAATCAAAAGTCTTTTACCCGCGATGGAACATTTCAAACAGATATTGGAGAGGCTGGTTATATTTCGATAATGACAAATACTCTCACTGAAAGAGGCTTAAAGAAACTTCCCAGGGATCAAACAATTATCTGAAACTAAACGGAAGGATTTTAAGATTTCTTCTTTGTTTATCGTGCAGCGAGTCAGGAAGTTCATAACATTTAATACATCTGGCTTCATAAGTTTCATCGCCTCCGATCATAATAAGCGGGGAATTTTTATCAGCAGGTTTACCGTCAATAAGTCTTTGAGTTCTGGTGGCATGCTCGCAGCCGCATTTCATACATACGGCATGAAGTTTATCAACTTTCGTTGCAATGCACATCAATTCCGGCATGCTTCCGAACGGTTCTGCTTTAAAATCAAGTTCCAGCCCTGTACCGATAACTTTTTTCCCTTCGTTCATAAGTTTTGATACAACTTTGACAATATTGGGATCGAAAAACTGAAGTTCGTCTATGGCAACAACTTCATCATCCGGCTTAACATGCGCCAATATCTGGATAGCATGTTTTACTTTTATTGCATCAAGCCAAAGTCCGTTTCTGGATTCAATATAATCGCCTTTTGCCCTGGTGTCTACATCAGGTGATATAACCTTTACTTTTTTCTTAGCAATAATACAGCGTCTTATTCTTCTTAAAAGTTCTTCTGTTTTGCCGCAGCTCATAGGGCCGGTAATCAACTCAAAACTATACCCGTCCATTAGACCTCCTGTTTTTCCCAAAATTTTTTTAATTGTATCTCCCACAATTATTATTATAGAACTTAAAATATTATTTGATATCAAAAGTAAAGAAAATGTTACGTTAAAAATTTTGCCTGTCGGACAAAGTCAGGGCTGCAGAATTTTATAAAACGATTGCAAACCAAGGACTTTATCCTTAAGTTTTTTAAGACCTTTCCCGTAAAAGTACTTAAGCTGCTCAGGGAACTGTTCGGAAATATCAATCAAATACATATCCTGCACAATTGATTGTTTTATCAGGGAAACGATATTTTCATTTTTAGTCCATAAGACAGAAGGTTCAATATGCTTATCAGCCGGGTCTATGGCACCGAAAAGTCCTTCACTGTTGTCAGAGGCAAGGAATATCATTTTTCCTGCAGCAGAGTAGCCTATTTCCTTTAAATTAACATGCCTGAATACAGTTCCGAAACTACAGCTGAAATTATCGTACCCGACGATTTTAATCTCAAGTCCGCGGTTATATGCCTCGAGAAGATCGGCTTCAAAGAACTTGAAATCCTGAGCCCAAACCTCAATAAATATTTCTTTAGTTGAATTTTTTATAATTTCAATAATTTTGGATCGAATTGAATGGGTGCCTGATATATTCAAAACCGGTTCGGTATAATCATCTTTTACATTTGGAAGTTTTTTTTCCAGAAAATCCAATGTTGAAGTAATTTTTCTTCTGAATCTTTTAGTTAATTCTTTCGGCCTGATTGGTGTATAAGTAACCGGCTTTGTTGGGGAAGAGGTTACTATATGCGCGCTTTCCAGTGATTTTAAGGTATCGTAAGCCCGTGATTGCGGAATATCTGCAAGTTTTGCGGCTTCATATCCGGTAGCGGGATATTTTTTCAAAAGCGCAAGGTAAACTTTTGCCTCGTAGGAATTAAGTCCGATTTCTTTCAAATTTTCTATTATTTCTTCCATAAAATGAGTTTATCAAATTTTTTAATAGTTATCAAGTAAGATAACATAATTGAATATTGAAAACAGCTTAATAGTATGTTATAATTTAAGTGGAAGTTATAATTTTACGGAGGATTTAAAATATGCTAAAACTCAATCACAGAGCCGATTTCCACCGAGGGGGGGGGGGCTAAACTACGCCTAAAACGCTTGTCCCTTGGCCATTGCGGCAAATTGTTCGTGTCGGGACAAACGTATAGACACGTTTTTGAAGGTTTAAAAAAGTTAAACAATACTGGCTTTCTTTGTGGGGCATCAGGTAAATGTCATCCTGAACTGCGGATTTTCGGTAGGGTGAAGCTAAGCGAAACCCGTGAGGTGCAGGGAAACGGCCAGTT
>CALUYR010000104.1 GCA_944325045.1 Candidatus Gastranaerophilales bacterium | reverse complement strand
CGTGAATTTAAATAAAAACTTACTATTTAGCTGTAATAAGCGTTTGCAAAAATCTGTTATTTATGTCATTATTTTTAAGTAATGACTAGTGAGACAGGTTTTTGCTCTATTCGGCCTGGGAAATTGATGAGGAGTATTATGGATTATAAACTCAAGAATACACAGAGTAGTACAGCATTTAATTATTGTTATCTGCTAAGGAAAATTTATCCGTATATAAAACCGGTTTTGGGCCGTGCGTTTATAAACCTTGCTATAGCAGTTCCGTTGGGTCTTTTAGATGGTATTGTTGCACTTTCATTAAAGCCGTATCTTGATTTTGTGGTTAACGGCAGCCCCGAGCTGACCTGGTCGCTTCTCGGGCATACTGTCCGCCTTCAATCCTGGCTTGCTTTTATAATCCCTTTTGGGATAGTCGGTTTTGCGCTTTTCCAAGGCGTTCTGAAATATGCAAGCAACTACCTCACAGATTGGACAGGAAATAAAGTTTCTAATGCTTTAAAAGTTGATTTGTTTAAAAAATTGACAGCCCTTGATCCGCAGTTTTATGATGTAAATTCCTCGGGAATTGTCTTATCAAGGTTTTTAACTGATCCGGAAACAGCTTCAAAAAATATTATAAATGTATTAAAATCTTTAATTGCTAATGTGTTCGGGCTTGTAGGACTTGTGGCTGTTTTGCTTTATAACTCTTGGCAGCTTGCAATAATCGGAGTTCTTGTAATGGGAATCGCAATTACGCCGGTTACTCTTATAAGAAAACGAATAAAAAAAGTTTCTAACGCAACAATGGTTGTTGCAGGGAACATGACAACAAACTTTAATGAAACATTTGCAGGCAACAAGGTTATGGCTGCATATAATCTTCAAAAAGTTCAGGATCAGAAATTCGAACAGCAGATTCAAGATCAGTTTCATTTAACTATGTCGCTTACAAAGCGTGTCGGTTGGATGTCTCCTATAATGTACTTTGTCTGTTCTATAGGAATTGCAATAGTTATGGCTTACGGAAACCATCTTATACTATCAGGACAAATGTCTGCCGGTAGTTTTGCTTCTTTTGTGACTTCCCTGCTTCTGCTTTATAAGCCGACTAAAACTTTAGGTAATGACCTTGCAAATTTGCAGACTACTTTTGTTGCGATGAGCCGTGTATTTGAGCTGTTCGATTTAGAACCGCAGATTAAATCTTGTGAAAACGCTTTTAATTTGTCTGGCCTAAATAATTCAATAGAGTTTAAGAATGTCTGTTTTGAATACGAAAAAGATATTCCGGTGTTAAAGAATATAAATCTAAAAGTTTCTAAGAATGAAACAATTGCACTTGTTGGAAATTCCGGCGGCGGAAAGAGTACTGTTGTCAGTCTGCTTCCTCGTTTTTATGATGTTACGTCCGGAGCAATCGAATTTGATGGAGTAAATATTAAGGATTTAGATCTTGAATCTTTGAGAAATCAAATAGCATTTGTTTTTCAGGATAACTTCATGTTTACCGGCACGATAAGAGAAAATATTATGCTCGGGAACCCGGATGCATCAGAGTCAGATTTGGCAGAAGCTGTTCGTATGGCTCATTTAGATGAATTCCTCTCAACTCTCGATGACGGACTTGATACAGTTCTCGGAGAAAGAGGTACAACTTTATCCGGCGGCCAGCGCCAGCGCGTTGCAATTGCAAGGGCTTTGATTAAAAAAGCGCCTATAGTAATTCTCGATGAAGCGACATCTGCACTTGACAACGAATCCGAGGCTATTGTTCAAAAAGCATTGGATAATCTTATGCAAAATAAAACTGTTTTTGTTATTGCTCACAGACTTTCTACCATCAGTAACGCTGACCGTATTGCGGTAATTCACGACGGTGTACTTGTTGAACTCGGTACTCATAATGAACTTATTCACAATCAGGACGGGTTTTATAAGAAACTGTATGATATGCAGTTTAAGTCGCAGGAAGAAGCTGTCGGGGTGTAATTATGGAAAATAAAAATATTATTTTGAAAAAATGGACTGAACCCTATGTCCTTCTCGAAACACTAAAGAAAAGCTATAATATGAAAGAAATAACCTTTGACGGATTTTCAAAAAACAGTGCAATAGATCAAATGTCTAAGTTTTTGTCTGAAAATTCCGGACGGTCTTTCGGGCTTTATATGAAAAATGTTAATAAGTTTTATCTGTTCAGTTCTGATGTAAGTATTGAGAATGAAGCTGTAATGCAAGATGTTTTAGGCTTTTGCGAATCGGATTATGAGTTTCCGTCAGTGCCCCCGGTCAGCCTTGTCGATATGGCAAAAGCAGAAGCTGCTTTTTTATTTCGCTAAATATGCTTAAACTAGTTTAAATATATGATGTCAAATTTATTTTATACAAGTATAATCTCTTATAAGAATAAAGCATTATGGAGGTTTTTATAAGTGAAAATAAATTTTGTAAAATTGCTGGCAGGTAGTTTGATTATAGGCTCAGCTGTTATGATGTCTGTAAATGCAGCTGAAGTGGAAAGATTTTTTATCGGCAATGACTGGACTTGCAGTTATATGCGTAACGGAGTTAATTACCAAACTCTTAAAAACGGAATTAATAAAAGAAAAACCAATGGCGAATGCAGTACTGTTCTAAGCAGAGAAAGAGCTGTTAAAGATATTCATGCCGGCATGTGTCTGGGCCCCAATATTCAATTGCAAAAAAAGATTGACAATAATATTTATACTTGTGAATACTTTAAGCAGTCGCCTTCAGGTTTATATGTTCCGCTCAAAAAAGGAAGATATGTTCATAAGCTGAGCTCATACGCTTCTCCTTTATACGAGGAAAGAGTTATGTATGATATAAGTAAAAACAGATGTACTAAACAAGAAATTAAGTATAGCGATTTGTAATAGGAGATTTTTAAATGAATTTGAAGTATATAAAATTATTATTGCTTACAGGAATAATTGCCTCAATAGGTTCTTCTGTATTCGCTGAACCGCTCAGGTTGAACAGTACTTATAATAACGAACCTTGGTCTTGTTATTATGTAGAAGAATCATGCGGGTTTAGAACTCTTAAGTATGGCGGAAATAGGGGCAAAGGTGAATGTAAACCGTTTGTTAATAATGACAGGATTCTTGGAGATATTAAGGCAGGTATGTGCCGTGGTGAAACAAAGGCTGTTCAGAAAACTTATGACGGCGCAACTTATTTTTGTTCATATTTCAAACAAGGTCCTGACGGCGGATATATACTTCTCCCGAAAAATAAGTATAAATACAAAGAAGTTAAAAAAGCAGGCGAATTAACAGACGATCGTGTTCTCGCTGATATTCAAAACGGCAGTTGTAAAATAATTCAGGGTAAACGAAACACAAGTCTGTGGAAAAGAATTTTTCATAAATAGTGTTTTCATTTGTAGATTTTTTCCCGGTTTTTGCATAAAGCCGGGTTTTTTTTATATTTTTAAAACTTGCGTAATCTAAAATATTAGAGTATAATGTTGGCTATGGAGAGAAATACCGTAAAATTACAGGGTTTTAATGTCGATACATTTACGTGTGAAGAGGCGCTGGATTATATTTCTTCAAACCCGGGGATGGTTGTAACTATTAATCCTGAAATGATTCGGTATGCCGCCGGAGATTCTCAGTTTGCGCAGATCGTTAAAAATGCGGATCTTGTTATTCCTGACGGGATTGGCATTGAGATCGGACTTAAAATCCTTGGACATAATGTAGGGCGGATTGCTGGTATAGAATTTGCCAAAAAGCTTGTTGAAAGATTTTCTCAAATGTCTTATCCTATTGCTTTTATTGGCGCAAAGCCTGAAATAATTGAAAAAGCCGTGGAAAATTTGAAGAAGGAAATTCCTAATTTAAATGTTTGTTATATCCGCGACGGTTATTTCCAGGATGAGCAAGCCGTTTTAGACGGAATAAAAAATTCCGGAGCAAAATTGATCCTTGCTGCAATGGGTTCTCCTAAGCAGGAATATTTTGTAAAAAAAGCTGTAACGCTGCTTCCTGATGCTGTCGCAATAGGTATTGGCGGAAGTTTCGATGTATGGTCGGGCGTTGTTAAAAGAGCGCCTGCCGTTTTCAGAAAACTCGGTCTTGAATGGCTTTATCGCACAATTAAAGATCCTAAAAGATTTAAGAGAATTTTCCCGACACTTCCGTTGTTTGTGTTGAATGTATTTGAAGAAAAAATTTGCGGGGACAAAAATTATGTTAAATAAATCTCAAATTGAAGAGCTCAAAGATTGCTGCAAAGAAAACCGCAGAAATATTATAAAAATGGTTTATAATGCACAATCCGGTCATATCGGAGGCTCACTTTCTTCTGTTGAAATTATGACTGTTCTTTTTCATAAATGCATGAAACTTGCCCCTAAGTGGATTAAAGACAAAAATTTTGAAACAAGAGATCGTTTTGTATTATCAAAAGGGCATGTTTCGCCAATATATTATTGTAATCTTGCTCAGATGGGTTATTTCCCTAAAGAAGAATTAATGACTTTCAGAAAATTAGGTTCAAGACTTCAGGGGCATCCTGCAACTTTTTGTCCCGGAGTTGATGCTGCAACAGGATCGCTGGGACAAGGTTTATCAATTGCTTGCGGTATGGCAATGGGACTTAAGCTTGATAACAATCCGGCAAATGTGTTTGTGCTTTTAGGTGATGGAGAACTTCAGGAAGGAAGTGTTTGGGAAGCGTTTATGAACGCGCCTTTGAGAAAACTCGATAATCTTATTGCAATTATTGACCGTAACAGACTGCAAATTGACGGATGTACGGAAGATATTAAGGCGTTAGATAATCTCCCTGACAAAATTCGTGCATTTAACTGGAATGTCATTGAAATTGACGGTCATGATATTAACCAAATTTATGTGGCAATAGAACTTGCAAAATCATCTTCCAAGCCAACGGCCATTGTCGCAAATACGATTAAAGGAAAGGGTGTAAGTTTTATGGAAAACAATGCCGGATGGCATGGTAAGGCGCCTAAAAAAGAAGAATTTGAAAAAGCAATGGAAGAGTTAAAGTAATGATTTTTGATGATCTTGTTAATTTAAAACAGTATAATATTGTATCCGATGAGGTGTTAAACTTTATTGAAAAGCTTGGGATTAATACACCTCCGGGCAGGTACGATATAACAGACCGGATTTATGCAAATGTTGAAGAATATAATACAAAAAGCGAGTTGGAAGCTAATCTTGAAGGCCATAGAAAATATATTGATATCCAGCTGCTGATATCAGGCCGCGAAAGGATTGACTGTATTAATATTGACGGGCTTAAGGTTCTTGAAAGTTATGATTGCGTAAATGATATTATTTTTTATAAAAAGCCCGGTGTTGAGTTAAATAAAATTTACTTAAACGGAAGAAATTTTGCGGTATTTTATCCACAGGATGCACATGCCCCGGGAATTACAACTCTGGGTCTTCAAAATAATGTAAAAAAAGTTGTAATCAAGATAGCGGTCGATTACCTATGATAAATTGTGTGATATTTGATTTGGACGGAACTCTGCTTAACACATTGGAAGATTTGTGCGACAGTACAAATTACGCATTGGCAAAGTACGGTTTCCCGCCCAGAACTCTTGATGAGGTTCGCTGTTTTGTGGGTAACGGAGTTCGGAAGCTTATTGAAAGGGCTATTCCTCAAGGAGAGTTAAATCCGGTGTTTGCTGATTGCCTTGAGGTGTTTAAGAACCATTATAAAGACAATATGTATAATAAAACCGCGCCTTATCCGGGAATTGCGGAAATGCTCGGCACTCTTAAACAAAAAGGAATTAAGACTGCTGTTGTCTCTAATAAGTTTGATGCGGCTGTAAAAGAATTATGTCAAAATTATTTCGCAGGGCTTATTGATACTGCAATAGGAGAAAACGAAGCTGAGGGGATCAGAAAAAAGCCTGCACCTGACAGTATTTTGAAAGTTGTAAAAGAATTACAAACAGATCTAAGGCATGTAATTTATGCCGGGGACTCAGAAACCGATGTTCAAACGGCAAAGAATGCCGGGATAGAATGCATTGGCTGCACCTGGGGCTTTAGAAGCAGGGACGTTTTGGAAAATGAAGGTGCAAATTATCTTGTAAATTCGCCCAATGAAATACCGGAGATTATTGGAGGCAGAATGTGTCAATAGCCGGGTTTATCAGGAAAACTATCAGAATATATTCGGAATTGTTCAGGAGAAAAATCCCCGGATATATTATAAGATCAATTGATGAAATTAACACTTCCCGGAAAAAGATCCTGCTTGTAAGCCATGAATTATCATTTACCGGAGCGCCGATTGTTCTTGTTAATATTGCAAAAACTCTAAAGAAAAACGGTTATGATGTTGTTGTGATTTCATACCAGGAAGGTCCTTTGAGAAAAATTTTTAAGGAATTGGGGATTCCGGTTTACGTATCATTTGGCGCACAGTATGACAATGCTGGTTTGCAAAAAATTTGCGATAATTTTGATCTTGTTATTGCAAATACAATTCCTGCATATAGAACAGTTGCCCGGCTTGATAAATCAATCCCTCTTATATGGCTTGTGCACGAGGCAAAAGCTTTTGAGACTATTATCCTGAAATGGGCAGATATTCCTAAACACGGCTGTCCTCCGGTAACCGATGTTTTAAAATCAGTTCAGGAAATTTATGTGGTAAGCGAGTATTCAAAATCTGTTATGGATAAATACTGCAATAATGTTGAAGTTATTTATAACGGAGTTCCGGATGAGTATGTGATCGGGCAGAAATTGCCTCA
>CALUYR010000103.1 GCA_944325045.1 Candidatus Gastranaerophilales bacterium | reverse complement strand
TTAAAATTTACCCGAACGACGCGTCCGGATATTCTCTGCTTGCGGATTTGTATGCTGATACCGGAAGAATCCCTTTTGCTGTAAAGTATTATGATAAAGTTTTGTCACTTCCGGGGGTAGACAATGAAACTATTCAGGCTTGTGAAGCTAACCGGAAGGCGATTATCGAAAAGCAGATTGCTTATGATAAAAATATTTTGCTTAAAGACAAAAGTATAATTGATGTTAACTTAAACCTCGATCCTAAAAAGTGGTATAATGCATTTGCATCAGGGGATAAAACTAATTGGTCTGTTGAATACGGCTTAACCGGTGAGGACGTTACTCATTATAAATGGACTAAACTTGTTTCAGTTAATTTTTATAATATATCCTCCTATGATCTTGGGTTAGACATTGTTTATGAATTTGTAAGTTCTCAAGTCAGAAAACAAGCATTATTAAACGGTTATAAAGATGTTGTGAAGAAAATCTCTGAGGATGAAAATAATATTTATTACGAGTGGTCTATCCCAAACCTTAATGAATCTGAAATCGGCAGATTATATAAACACGCAAAGGGCATATACTATATCCGTTATGCATTCAGAGAATCTTCGATCACGGATCAGCAGAGGGAAAGTATTTTAAAATTCTTGAAAAATGTTACTGTAAAAAAATAATAGTATTACAAAAGCGGGGGTGAAAATTTTTTACCCCCGCTTTTAGGTTTTCCGATATAAGCCGGATGAGCTTTTTCTGCAAAGATATTCCTGCGTATATTAATTTCCTGCTTTTGGCTTTTTGATAAATATGAGCAGAGGAATTAATAAGAATGTAGCAAGTGCAAACCACCTGAACGTATCAATATATCCCCATAAGTGCGATTGCTGAACAAGCTGATTATATATTTGTTTTTGCGCCATGCCGTCAGCGGTCAGGAAATCTGTCATGCCGGAAAAAGTTCCGCTCAATGCTCCCACCTGTTCAACAAATGCGTCATTCGTAAAGTTTAAATGCCTTGTCATCATCATCTGGTGTACCTGGGAAAATCTGGATACCATTGTTGTTGCAACAGAAGTTCCTATGGCTCCGCCGATATTTTTCACAAGATTTTGAAACCCTGTAGCATTTGTCATCGCCTCGTTTTTAATTGTAGAACATGAAAGCGGTATCAAAGGTGTTAAAGCCAAAAACAATCCTGACCCGTAAAGTATGTTAGGCAGCGCAATTGTTGTTAAATTGATTTGCAGGTTAATATCTCCGAAAAATACACTACCCATCCCAAGAAGGATTAATCCTATCATGGCAATCCTTCTGTCTCCGAGTTTTCTTGATAGAGATAAGTAAAGCGCAACTCCGATAAAACTTCCGATCCCTCTTGATCCCATTGAAAGTCCGCTTAAATATGCAGTATACCCTAAAAGATTCTGAAGCATTGACGGCAGCAGTGCAGCGGAAGCCAGAAATACTCCCATTAAAATTACCTGAACAAGTGTTCCGAAAAAATACGTTTTATCTTTTAATATGCTTAAGTCGATAAGAGATTCCTTGTTTACCAGCTGCGAGACAAAAAATAAAACAGCAAAGATTACGGAAATTGCGGTTAGCCAGCAAATCCAGGCAGCCCCAAACCAATCAGCATCATTACCTTTATCCAAAACTATTTGGAGGCATACCAAAAACACAGATAAAAATATCATTCCCCAATAATCAAACTTAACCCCCTTATGTCTTTTAGCGTAAGGCGGATCTTCAAGAAGCTGGTTTGCCAGAAAAACACACAAAAAACCAAGCGGGATATTTATCAAATATATCCATGGCCAAGACCAGTTTTCCGTAATCCAGCCGCCAAGAACCGGCCCTATTAAAGGTGCAAATATTACAACAATACCAAAAATTGCCATAGACTTTGCACGATCTTTTTTAGGGAAGCTCTCAAGCATTATGGACTGCCCCATCGGAAGCAGACCGCCGCCGCCAAGACCTTGAAGAAATCTTGCTAGTACAATTACTATCATAGATTTTGATATCGCACACAAAAATGATGATAGTGTAAAAATTATAAGACATATTATAAAATAATTCTTCCTGCCTAAAAGTTTTGTCATAAATGTTACCAGCGGGATTGAAATTCCGCTGGCAGTCAGGTAGCTGGTTAATACCCAGGTTGATTCGTTTAAGCTTACAGACATTGACCCTGCAATATACGTGAGCGCAACATTAGAAATTGTCTCATCCAAAACAAACATAAATACTGCAAGCATTATAGGCGTAACCATTAACCAGGGATTAATAGAGGGGCGCCATTCTAATTCATTTACATTACTACTCATATTCTCTTCCACTACATAATTGTAAATCTTAAATACTTCTTCAAAATAATTTTATCATAAATTATTTATTTTTATTTTTACTGAAAATTTTATCCCATTGCTTAATAGCGCCCAAGTGCCATAATGAAGTAATTCCGGCAAGATATGCGCTGTATTTGTGAACCTTCATTTTATGCGGGAATCTAACGCCGCTTAAACCGGTAATCCCGCAAACAGATCCTAATGTCAGTGCTGCATAACCTGAATATTTAATATTCAGATACCGCATATTTGTTTTGCGCGGATTATTCTGCTTCCCCGCCATAGAAATTTCAATCCGGTTAATCATATAAAAATTATAAATTAATAAAAAGAAATTTTCATATATAATTTAACAAATCTTAAAAAGCCGGATTGTAATAGTTATTAAAATTATATAAATATCTTGAGGGCGTAAATATTTTATAATATAATTAAACTATCGTTACACATAAGAGGAGAAAAAAATGATTGACAAAACAGCAATAATTCATCCTTCGGCAAAAATAGCGGAAGATGCGATTATAGGGCCTTATGTTATAATAGGCGAAAACGTAACCATTGGAAGTAAAACAAGAGTAATTGCAAACGCATATATAGAATATGCTGAAATTGGTGAAAGATGTACAATTTCTCCTTTTGCAACAATCGGTTCAGAACCTCAGGATCTTGGATATAAAGGAGAGCCTACCAAAGTTGTCATTGGCGACGATACAATTATAAAAGAGAATGTAACTATCCACCGAGGCGCGGCATGCGGAGATTTCACAACCAGAATAGGAAACAAATGCTTGCTAATGGTCGGTTCCCATATTGCTCATAACTGTGTTTTGGAAGATCAGGTAATTCTGGCAAATCTCGTAACGCTTGGCGGCCATGTCCATGTCGGCTTTGGCGCATTTGTTGGCGGAATGAGCGTGTTCCACCAGAATATAAGAATTGGAGATATGGCAATAATAAGCGGTTTCTCTGCTTCACGCCAGGATATCCTGCCTTACTCAAAAGGAGAAGGCCGTCCGCCGGTTCCTCGCGGTTTGAATGTTGTTGCCCTTAAGCGCCGCGGCGTCTCTCAGGAAATCAGAAATAACATGAACCATGCATTTAAACTTTTGATTTCTGAAGAATACAATACAACCCAGGCGATCGAAAAAATTAAAGCGGAAATCCCGACAAACGAATATATTGAAAAAATGATTGACTTTGTAAAAACTTCTAAACGAGGTGTTCTGCTTAAATCGCATAAATCAGGCCATGAGTCACTGGAAAGTGAAGAATAAATTCCTCCCGCCAGTGGAAGAAAATCTCATAACTTTAAAATAAAATATAGTCGGTAAAATTACCGGCTATTTTTATGTAGAAAGGAAATAAAAATATGGAAACAATTTGGGACAAATATGCAAAAGTTCTTGTTGATTATTCAACAAATGTCGAAAAAGGAGATGTAGTTCAAATCCGCGGAACAAGCATTTATACAAAAGATCTTGTAAAATCGGTATATAAAAGAGTTTTGGAACGAGGCGGCCATCCGATTTTGCGAACATCTTTTGAAGATTTTTCAGACATTTTCCTAAAATATGCCTCTGATGAACAACTTGATTATGTGGATGAAATTACAAAACTCGAATATGAAAAAGTTGATAAATTCATCTCAATCGGCGGGCCTATGAACACAAAAAATTTAGCAAAAGCCGATATTCAGAAACTTGCACGCCGCGGCAAAGCTACAAAACCTCTTTCAGAATTGCTTATGAAACGTTCGGCGGACGGCAGTGCAAGCTGGGTTATAGCAGATGTTCCGACTCATGCCCTTGCGCAGGAAGCAAAAATGTCATTTGACGAGTATTCGGAATTTTTATTTAAATCCTGCTATCTGGACTTGGATGACCCTATTGCAAAACTTAAAGAATTAGACGAAAAACAAACTAAATGGGCAAATTATCTAAATGGCGTAAAAAAATTACATATAATCGGTGAAAAAACAGATATAACATTCAATGTAGAAGGCCGAAAATGGATAAGCTGTTCAGGTAAAAACAACTACCCTGACGGAGAAGTTTTCACCTCTCCTGTGGAGGACGGAATAAACGGCGAAATATATTTTGATTTTCCGCAAATATACAGAGGAAATGAAGCCCAGGGGGTTCACCTGTGGATAGAAAACGGAAAAGTTATAAAGGCAAAGGCAGACAAAGGCGAAGAATATCTTAACGCAATGCTTGACATGGATGAAGGCTCGCGTGGTATCGGAGAAATTGCGATCGGAACAAACGATGAAATTCAGGATATAACCGGGAACATACTTTTTGACGAAAAAATCGGAGGCGCAATCCACATGGCAGTCGGTGCCTCCTACCCTGAAACCGGCGGGAAAAATGTATCAGGACTTCACTGGGATCTGATAAAAAATATGAAAGCCCCATCCGTCAATTCCGGCGGAGCATCAAGTGAATCCGCTGATAAAAAAGGCGGTAAGATTTATGCCGACGGTAACTTGATTTATGAGAACGGAAAATTCTTGATATAACTTCAAAGGTCAAAGGCCCCCGGGGAACCCGGGGGCCTTTTTTTAACTATGTAAAATTATGTAACAAATGCTTATAAAAATTTAAAGATTTAATAAAACACATCCGACAGAAAAACTGTACTTAGAATCTTAAAGGAGTGTGTTATGAAAGATAAAAAAATCCTTGATACTGATGAAATGATGGTAGATTACGCAGAGATGACAAGCTTTGACTTTAATTCATTGAGTTATAGAGAAATGCGTGATTTGCAAAGGATTACGGATAGCGAATACGAGGAAAAACCAATGCCGTTTAAGTATGGAAAGTTTGATCTCGTAGATTTATTTCACTCATTTATAACACAAAAAGATTAAAAACTTGAGAGGGCAGTTGATTATGGATATGAACGATATATTTGAAAGCGGGTGCTTTTCTCCGGGCTGGCTTGAGAAAGACAGGGCAGAAAATGTACAAGAAGAACCTCCGGTGCCTTGCAGAAAGGAACTGAGTGTGCTGTTAGGAGAATTAGAACAGATCAAAAACAATATAGAAAATTTGCAAGCAAAACAATGGTATTTGGCAAGACTTATTAAATACCATGAGGAAGGATTTTCACGAACCTAACCCCTTATAAGAGAATGCTACCGAGATTTGGAGAGATAGCAAAATGCTAATAGAAAAAGTAATCGCCTCTATTAGAGGCGATTTTTTTCTTATTCAACTTTTTCTCCTTCAGGATTATATTTTTCAGCACTGCCGTCAGGGCGTGTTATGGTAACAAATCCGTTTTCCTGGCCAAAGATAGTATTATCATGGTAAACTGTTGTACCATCTTTTAGTGTATATAATCTTGAGCCGCCATCTCTGTATGTTTCAATGTTTTGAATATTACCTTTA
Source organism: Candidatus Gastranaerophilales bacterium (assembly GCA_944325045.1). Classification (GTDB taxonomy): domain Bacteria; phylum Cyanobacteriota; class Vampirovibrionia; order Gastranaerophilales; family Gastranaerophilaceae; genus UBA1221. The sequence continues at coordinate 1,043 of CALUYR010000103.1, read as the reverse complement.
AACAAATCGGCTATTGCTGCATCATAAAGCTTAAGACCATCAGAATTTCCGATATCCATATTTTCACGAACGAAGTTCAAAGCTTGGGTTAACCCCGAACCTGTGCTGACATCAAATTGGGCAACACTGTTTTTAATAGATTCGAGCTTCTGTGCATCGGCTTTTAATTTTGCAACTTCTTCGGCCTGAATTTCCGCTCTTGTTTTTGTATTTTGATAAACGTGTTGAATTTCGCTATCTGTGGCCTGATAAATCCCGCCGCTTTTACCGGTAGAAAATTCTCCATCCATAAAAAAGGCTTCACTATTGGTGACATGGTTAATACCCAAATCTGCATCGAGAAGAGTCATCAAGGTTTTTAATTCTTTTTCACTAACGTTTTTTCCATCTCCATCAAGGTTCAAAATAGCATCAAATTTTTTCTTACCTTCAGCATCAAGTTGTTTATAAGCGTTTTTAAATAGCGAACTTTTTTTCAATTCTTTAGCAGAAATACTTGTTCTGTCACCTAACAAAGCCGAAGTTTTTTCGGAAAGTTGTTTTTGATACTCTTTGTCTCTCACCGCTTCGCTCATACCAACAAGAGCACCATTAATATACATTGGCATAAAATACCTCCTCGTATTCGTGCATAAATAATAAAAAATTTTTTTGTATCAAAAATTGCCTTATGCGGGGAACAATAATAAAAAACAGCTGTATAATAAGAATTACCAGCTTTACATTAGTTAACATATTATTATAAATAAGTGCTTGATTTTAAAAAATGTTTATAGTAGATTAGAACATGCGGGCAAAGACAGAGAAATGTCTGTCTTGTACCTCAAAAAATTGCGGGCTGGCGGCTCAGGTAGTAGAGCACTCTGCCGAACAAAAGCGATTAAGTATCGTTTTGAGAGAGGCCCTGATAAGGCTCCGCAAGAAAACAGATCTTGAAATAGTACATTTATACAGTAAAATAAAAACAGTTGCGGGCTGCTAGCTCAGGTGGTTAGAGCGCACCCCTGATAAGGGTGAGGTCGGTGGTTCGAGTCCACTGCGGC
>CALUYR010000102.1 GCA_944325045.1 Candidatus Gastranaerophilales bacterium | reverse complement strand
GTAATTTAATTCTGTGTCTAGCATATCCCACCGAAATACTTTGTCATAAGAAAATATACAGCCATCGTCCTCTGCCTGAAATCTCTTTTCAAAGTCATGCACCGTGTGCCCATCTGAGTGGAATGTAACTGGACTATCGTTGTCCCATTTGAGCATTAGCGCCCACAGATCTGGATAATTCTTCTTCAATAGTCGTAGTTGTCCAACACTTTGGTTATGGCAAAACCAGCACCCTCCACGGGTTGCGGTAGTGTAAATCGGGCTTAGAAGGTCATTTTCTTCACACCATTTTCGGCAATACGCTTCATCCCATCCTATCTCAACAAGCGGTGATTTTTTTGTTTCGGTCAAGTTGTGGAATCGGTTTGGTTCGTCAGCAGCAATACCCATATACCTAATACATTTGTTTCCAGTTTTATTTATGGCGGAAATTTTTAATTGAGAATTACACCAAGGCTTTTTACGAGATGGGAATCCATAAATTCCATTTTTATTTGATACTTTTATCTTACTATTTGTTTTATGATTATATGGAGCAAAAAAGCGTCCGTTATAAGTTCTTTTGCTGCCATCTTTGTTTGTAGCAAAAACGTGCTCCACCTCAATGCCCCACCGAGCCTTAATAATCTTGTCCGCCTTTGCCTTAAATTCCACCATCGGCGGAAGGTCTGCCGGTATGGTGTCAGTTGCCCAAATTTCCGCATGAACAATACGATCCAGCGGCCAGCCTAATTCTTCTATCGCTCCAAGACAAGCAAGGCTATCTTTCCCGTAGGAAAGAGAAAGGATGTGTTCCATTTTTTATCTCCTTTACGGTATAATATATTTTTTATTAACGATCTTTAGACCTCCTATCGTGCTTACTCTTTGTGGATTGTTTTCTATCACCTTCCCGCTATAAAATTCATCAAATTTCATTCCTTTAGTTGCTTCTTCTGAAAGCCCTATGCAAGCTATCTTTGTAGAGCCGTCCGGCCTTTCTAACGCATACATATTAACGTCAATTATTTTGAGCCTTGTATATTCTTCGTCAAGCTTCCACGCGCCTATTTTGTGGTTGTCTATCTCTATCCCTTTAGGAGGTTCCGTTCCTATTAGGAACATGCAGTCTGTAGCCGTGTATATTAATCTATCTATATTTGCGTTAGCTGCTTTGTTTAGAACTCGTCTTGCGGCAGCATTAACAAAAATTGCAAATGGCAAATACATTTCCGGAATTTCCTTATCTATCGTTTTATAGTATACGCATTCTCCTATGATTTCCGGAATAATGTTTCTAACCTTTGTCCTCTGTGCAAATTTTCCTATGGTAGAAACTATAATACTTTTTGAAAGTTTTCTAGCCCAAACAATTTTGTTTTTATCTGCGTTTTCCTTTATGGAAAACAACTCATGGAAAAACCACATGATTTTTTCTTTTGGTAACACCTGGAACTTATACCCTCCCAAATATTCTAAATTTGAAACCTCATAATTTTCAAACAAATTTTCCATATCATAATTAGTTAACATTAAAACTAACAATTCGCCTTCGGTGTCTATTATTTGATCTTTATTTATGGTATAATTACCCTGTTCAACAAAACAGGGCCATTTTCCCAGTTTCTTTTTTAATGAGCAGCTTATTATCTGTAAGTATAAAGGAAAGAATTCGTCATATTCATATTTTCCGTTGAAAGGCATGGCTTTTTTATAGGGCATATTAAAGGCATATGCGCAGTATCCGTACATAGAATTACAATCGTAGCAAACGCCATTATAAAAAATTTCTTGTTTGTCTCCTTCCCGTATGTATGTAGTTCCACCAGAATATCCATATCTTAATTCATAGTCTGGCACATCACTTGTGAAGTCTCTGAAAAAGCTTTTTCCATAATACGATTTAAACCTTCTCATGCCTTCTGATGCCGGAGTAGAAGATTTCACACCTAAAGACTTTATTTTTTCGTATGCAATATACGTGATCTTTGCCCGATTTTCTAAAAATATGCGGTAATATATATTATTATCGTTATGAGTATAAAACGGGTTTGGCTCGATCTCTGTATTAAAATCTTTAGCTATTTGCTCTATTTTGGCATTGTATATTTTTCGGAGATTTCTAACCTTTTTGGTTATAGTCTTTTTTGACTTTCCTTTTTGCTGATATATGTTGAGAAAAAATACTTCCTTATCGTCTGATACTGCACATAAAAAGGTGTTTGGCTTTATGTCCTTATATTCGGATATGACCTCATATCCGTTTTTATTAAGAAGAATTAAAACAGATTCAAATATTATGGAAAGATCATTAACCACAAATTCTTTTTCGTTGGAATTTATGATAAAATCAAAAAGTGATTTTTCGTCAAATTCACAATATGAAGTCTCCCCGTCATGTGCAGCCCATCCAGAAATGGATACTTTGCTTTTTTGATATTCTGTATCTATACATAAAGCTATCAAGGAAATCACTCTTTACCATATGTTTTTTTAAAGTCTTTAAAATCATCTAGCCATCTTCTTAAGGCGTTAGCGGCATCATCCGAATCATACCAAAAATCAATACCTAAAGATGCATAGCTAAAACCAGAGGAAAAGAATGTTATGTTATCAGTGGAATTTATCTCTTTTATAACTTCTTTTATAATATCAAGATTATCCAATCCTCTAGTTTTTAACCCTTTTAAAAAGTTTTTCTTATAATCTCTAGCTTTTTGATTTATATATTCCGTGCTCCCCCATTTGGTAACGCCTTGCATAAACTTAAAAAATTCACCGCCGGTTTCCGGTGCCGGTCTTTTACGTGCCTTGTATTTTTCAGCACTTGCAAGTGGAAGTCCTTGTCTTTCCGTTTCTCTTTTCTTTATATCCTTTTCAATTTGTCTGTTTGCATATTCTACATTTGCTAATTTTTTTGCTCGGTTATCGATAATTACAGGCACGTCCGAAGAACCCACTTTTATAGTCATGGGATTTTTAGAATTAGAAAAGCTTTTTAAAAAATTCATTGTCTCGTTATACTCTTTTGAATCTTTGGCGAATTTCTCATAATCTTTTATATAAGCTTTGGGAATTATGTCCTTGTATTTATCTCCGTGTTTATTTATATAGCGATTCCTAGCGGCATTATATTTTCTGATTTCTTTTATTAGCTTTTCTCTTCTGATTGTATATTTTGATTTTATCAATTTATATACCACCTTTTAAAATAAAGGGCTCCATAAAGGAGCCCTTGTTTAAATTATTTGCAAGCTTTCATTGTTAGGATTCTTCGATCTCCTTTTTCTATCGAGACAATCTCAACTTCCACACAGTCGTCCCAAGTGTCCGGCGTTCCAAACACACCAAAAAGAGATTTTAAGGAATTAAATATTCCGAAACTCATACAAGAATATGTCATCCCCCCTTTATCAATCAATACGATTCTAGGCGCTGGGGAAACTTCCCCGGTATCCTCATTTGTCATTTGTACCATTTCCACATACACGTCTTTCAACTGTATCTTTTTGTTTACCATTTCGGAAACCTTTTTTTCCGGGTTTGTCATAGCATTATACAGCTTGATTTTTTCATCCGGAGTATTAACCACGAAAGAACAATATGCGATTGTTCCCGGCGACCTCAAAGCCTGCAGCATTCTTCCGGATTCGTCCTGTTCAAAGATGGTCATTGTGTTTTCGTTCATTTTTGTTTTCTCCTTTTTGTTTTGATTCAGTTTTAAAAACTGTACTATTATACTATACTTATTTTGCTTGATTTTGGTTCTATTTTGTAAATAAAATTAATTTATTTTTTTTTCTTTATAATAATTAAGATAAATATTACTTATTGTATAATTAATATGTGGAAGTTGTGCAGTTATCCGAGCTGACACTGAAATATGTGGGTTAGCTGTTTACGCCTGGCAAGCGGCAACTTCCCATTATTTTTTATAGGTGGTTAGCATGAATGACATATATTATAACATAAGGCCAACAATGCAAAAGTACCCGGATGCGCTTTTATACTTGATAGCAGGGCAGCGAGGAATCGGAAAAAGCACATCTGTAAAGTGTTTTATTCTGGAAGAATGCGCAAAAAATGAATGTGAGTTTTTATATGTTAGACGGTATGAACCGGAAATAAAAACAGCATTGCCGGATTTTTTTACAACGGCATCTAAAATAACGGGGATAAAAGTAAAGAGGGAAAAAAAGATATTTAAAACAGACGAAAGAATTATAGGAAGGGCTATAGCACTTTCTAAGTCTGATGATCTTAAAAGTGCAGAAAATCTTCAAAACGTAAGGTATTTATTTTTTGATGAATTTATCATAGATAAAGGTTTGAAACAATATATCCCCGGAGAAGTCGAGCTTTTCTTGCGACTTTTGGACTCTATTTCCAGAGGATACAATGATATATACCGAGAAGTAAAGGTAATTATGATAGGAAACACATCAAAACGATTTAATCCTTATTATAATTATTTTGGTTTAACTCCTCCCCGGAAGAATCAATACAAGTATTTAAAGGATAAAGGAATTTTACTATCAAACCCATATTTAGAGAAATTCGCAGAATTAAAAAGTGAAAGCAAATTCGGACGGCTTGTTAACGGTACATCATATGCGGATTATAGCATTTCCGGTGATTATATGGATGAAAACGAAAACAATATAATGAAAAAGGGTTCAAGCAGCCGACTTTTATTTTCTATATATCTATCTCCTAATAAATGCGTTCGGTTTTGGCAGGATTTCGGAAATATCTTGATTGCATCTTTTGATGGAGGGAATACCAATTTTTCATTTTGCACAGAAATTTCTGACGTTTCAGAAAAATTAAAATACATAAAAACAGAAAAATTTTTTAAAGATTTATTTAAAAAAACCTATGAAGGGGGGACGATGTTTTTCGAATCTGTAAAGGTCAGGGGCTTTTGTGATGAAATTTACAGGAGGTTATAACAATGGAAAGCTTTTTCCAGGAAGTAATTCAGGCGATTTCTACAGTTGGATTTCCTGCGGTATGCTGCATTTGTATGTTGTATATGATGTTTAAAAACCAGGAAAGGGAAGATCAACGTTTTTCTGAATTACAGGAAAGCGACAATCAGCGCCTTTTGACGTTGCAGGAAGTTATCAAGGATAATACTGCCGCGATCAATGAAATGATTGGAATTTTGAAAGGAGGAAATACACTTGACTAAAGAAGAATTTATGGGAGCTATTGGAAGAATACTTGACGAAAACCCGTCTGATAAGATTCTGGATATTTTGGAGGAAATTAAAAACGGATTTCCGGACGTTTCCGATCTGGAACAGCAGATAGCAGACCAGAAAGAACGATTCAAACGTCGGTTTATGGGACAGACTGAGGAAGCAAGAGTAAAAGAAGATATCCGGGAGGACGAAAAAGAAGATAAAGAACTAATTGTTGAAGAAAAGGATATTTTTGAGAAATAAGGAGGGAAATATTTATGGCTACTTTAAAATCTTCTGCCACAACGGATCAGGTTATGCGATATGCTGCTCAAAATTACAGCATGACGGACGGATTGCGCAGCATTTTGGGAAGGGCAACACCCGAAAACTTTACGGATTTAGGGCGCACAATTTGTGAAATGGAATGGAGCCGGAATGAATGGCTGTCTATGATGGCAAATAAAATTACACGTTCCGATCTATTGGAAAGAGGCTTTGAAAATCCTTTGGGTAAATACAGAAAGCCGCCTATCCGCGCGGGACAGACTGCAGAACAGATATATATTAATATTATGGAGCCTAAAGTGTTCGACCCGGAAGGGGCTGCCGCAGAAAACTTCAAGAGATTCATGCCGGATGTGAGAGCTGCGTATTTTTCCAATCCGTTAACGCTTAGATACTCTACAACGGTTTATCAGCGAGAAATGGAAGGGGCTTTCCTGTATGAGGATTCCATTTACAACTTCATGAATTCCGTTTCCGGGAAAATGATGGCTTCTGCCGCTAAGACAGATTACGACTATACAATCAGACTGATCACAGAAGCGGCGGGGAAAGGATGGTTTAAATCCGTAAACGTTCCTACGCTCAACGCTGAAAATTCAAACCAGATTATTACAACTATTCGAGAATATAGCAACCTTCTAAAATTTTACCGTTCGGATTTCAATATTTCTGGTGTAACAACTCGTTCCGATTTTTCCGACCAGGTACTTATCATGGATGCCAAAGCGGAAGCGACATGCTCCGTCAATTCTTTTGCTATGGCTTTTAACCTTGACTATATGAGTTTTAAGCCGCATGTGGAAATGATTGATAATTTTTACGATCTAACAGGGGCGCATTTTGCCTTGATAGACAAAGAGTTTTTCCAGATTTTCCCGATGTGGGTACCCATGATGAATACAACTCCGGTCGGGGCTGGCGGTTACTGGAACTTACATATGCTTGTTTCTTGCATTTATGCGGCATCCCCGTTCGTAAATGCTATTTTGTTTACAGAGGAAACGCCGTCTATCACAAGCGTTACTGTTTCTCCCGCTACAGCGGAGCTGGCGAAGGGCATGACTCAGAACTTTACAGCAGTATATGCTACTACAGGATATGCAAGTCAGCAGACTAATTGGAGCATCTCGGGAAATTCCGATCCTAACACCAAAATTTCCCCTAATGGATGTTTAACTCTTGGCCCTGATGAAGCAGGCCCTACCATTACGGTAACGGCTACAAGCGTTGAAAATTCCGGAAAATCCGGTACTGCAACGGTAACAGTATCCTAACGAATATAGCCCCGGGGAACCGGGGCTTTTATTCAATGTTTCACGTGAAA
>CALUYR010000101.1 GCA_944325045.1 Candidatus Gastranaerophilales bacterium | reverse complement strand
GAAAAAGTATGCAAAAAGAAAGCGAGACTGGGTGGTTGAGCAAGCAATTATGTCATCCTGAACTCGTTTCAGGATCTTACTATCGTAATATTACAACGAGCCCTGAAAACATAAACAATATACCCTTTGCGTTTCACACAGCGAAGCGTAAAGTAAGAGGCGGTTATGCCCCCTGCAAGGCCGCATTTACTTTAGCAGAAGTTTTAATAACCCTTGGCATAATCGGCATTGTTGCCGCAATGACTTTGCCGACGTTGATCGCAAAATACGAAAAAAAAGTTGCTGCAATCCGTGCCAAGCAAGCCTACTCAATGCTTTCTCAGGCAATAAAGCTTTCTGAGGCAAAAAATGGTGAGGCGAAATATTGGAATCAAAATTTGTCGGAAGATGGTTCCTCTTGGAATGTGCAAAATGGAATAAAAAATACAGATTTGTTTTTAAAGAAATATATTTTACCTTATTTAAACGGTGCAAAGTTATGCGGAGAAGGGAGTGGAGGTGATGTTGTTGCTAAATGCGGTTTGGCTGCCAGTGAGGTTTCTCAATCATATTTTTTACCGAACGGTGCAAGTATTTCATTAGTTCCGAGTGCTTCTCGTGCTTATCAAAGCGACCTTTTTGTTCTGGCAATCATTGTTGATATAAACGCGGGAAGATCTCCAAATACTTTCGGAAACGATGTATTTTATTTTTGGCTTTCTCCTGATAACGGACTTCTTCCCTACCCTGCTGTAAAGAATTTATCAAGAGAAGATATATTACAAGGGGTTACCGTTCCTTCTCTTGTGGGAGATGGAAAAACGATTTTAGTTTCTTGTAAAAAGAATGCCTCTGACGATGAGGATAGTTATTATCGTTACGGATGTACACTGCTGCTGATGATGGACGGCTGGGAAATTAAGGATGATTATCCGTGGTAATTATCTACTACTTCCGGGGCAATTTTTTTAGAAAATATCAACATTTCCGGTAATGTTTTATTGAAGAGAAAAGGATAGTATGAATATGTAAATCCTCAACTCTTCTGATTGCTCAGTATTTGCTCCTGCGGTTTTGGCAGGAGCTTTTTTTTGCTAATTCCGGACGGGTTTGCGGATTTGGGAAAACAACTATTGCAAACTTTACCTAAATAAGCTATAATATACACATTAGAGGAAAGAGGGCTTTGTATGAGAGAATTAATAGAAAAAGATCAGAGAATAACTATTATTCCGGCAGATTTTAAATCAGCAAATAAAGGCGTTGTAACAGAAGTTACGCCGGACGGGTTTACGCTGGAACTTGACTATGATTCCGATGGTATTCTGAGAAACAATTACTGTGAATTTTATACTGATACAAAACACGGAACCCTTTATTTTGAATCTTATGCAAAAGAAATTAATGATAAAACTCTGAAAATAGCCAGCCCTGCAAGACATAAATTTTTACAGAGAAGAAGATATACTCGTGTAAAATATATTTATGATTTAAATCTGTTATCCGGAAAGAAAAAGTATAAAATTACAACCCTGGATATTTCAGCCGGCGGTATGAAGTTTAAAACCTCCGAAAATATAGATATAGAAGGCCGCTATACAATAGAACTGCCTTTAAACGAAACAATGAATGTAAAATGTTATTACTGCCCGATAAGAATTGAGCGCGGAGATGACGGGCTTTACACACATTCAGGCCGCTTTGAATACGATACAAACCATGATAAGATGACACTTATTCAGTATTGCACAAAGAGAAGTCTTGAGATTAAAAATAAATAGGATTTAAAATGAGCCTTGTAAATTTGCTGCGAAAGACTTGCAATAAGACTTTGTTTACTACTCCGTCGCATTCTCAGTCATTATTTATATTCCATAAATTAAGGAATCTCTATAAGCTTGATATTTCGGAAACAGAAACGCATGACCCGCAAGCAGCGCTGGCTTTAGCTGAAAAACGTGCTGCTGCAATATACAAAACAAAAGTAACAAAATTTCTGACAAACGGTTCTTCAAGCGGCATAATCGCTTCTGTTTTATCATGCGTCGGTGCCGGCGATAAAGTATTAATATGGCGTAATGCCCATCCTTGTCATGCAAATGCTGTTAAACTTGCTGGCGCAGAAGCTGTTTTTTATGATCTGGAAACAGATAAGGATTGGGGCGTTCCGTCAAGAACTTCGCCGGAAATGATTGAAATATTTTTGAAATCCGGTAACATTAAAGCTGTTATTGTAACTTCTCCGACCTATGAAGGCTTTGTTTCAGATGTTGCGTCTATAAAAAAAATCTGTGATAAATACAAATGTTACCTGATAGTTGACGAAGCCCATGGCGCACTTTATCCTTTTTCCGATAAACTTCCGCAAAGTGCTGTTAATATTGCTGATTTTACTGTGCAATCCCTTCATAAAACAGCGGGCGGGCTTAATCCAACGGCGCTTTTACATTGTAACTGCAGCCTTGATGTTCAAAAAGCATTGTCGCTTATTTCGACAACATCTCCGTCTTATCCCCTGCTTGCCTCGATAGAAGCAAATATAAATTACCTTAACTCGCTCAAAGGCCGAAAAACCCTATCTTCTTTGATAGAAAATATAAATGATATGAAATTGAAATGTTCAAAAGCAGAATTCGGCGGGGATGATATAACCAAAATTCTGGTGAAAATAAAAGGCCTCTCCGGTGAAGATTTGTCCCGTGTGCTTTATGAAAAATACAGGATTGAAGATGAAAAAACAAATGAAATTTCTACCATGCTGCTTTGCGGTTTGGGAACTTCAAAGGCCAAGTTGGCAAGATTAGAAAAAGCTTTAATGAGTATTGTTAAGAATTATTAAGACCTGCAGCTTTTTAAAACCCTTGCGGTATGCCTATTTACACCTATCTTTAATTTTTTTTAGTTACGAGAGGCAATTTTGTAATGCAAAATTTATTTATATAAGTATAGGGTTAAAAAATTTTAACGGGGAAAAACGAAAGGGGAAATTATGGGATTGGCAGTATCTGGTGTTACTGAAACCGGTTCAAGAGTCCGGACTCCGAAATTTATGGCACAGCTGGATATTTCAACTGTAGACGCAGCTAACGCCAAGAAGATCGGTGAATTTTTAAAAGATTCAAAGTTGCAGGAAGCAAGAAAAACTGAATTGGCAAATTATTTGATGACCTACAAAAATAAAGACGGATCTTCGTATTTCACAACGGAAGAGGCTTATGAACTTGCAAGCAAACAGCTTGATAACGAAAAAGCTCAGGCAAGGGCAAAGATAACGGTTCCTTTTATTGATCCAAAGGCTTATGAGGCTGTTGTAAAACGTGCTAAGGAAGAAGGCCGTGAAGATGCTTATGAATTTAAACTTATTACAAATAAGAAAGTTCTGGCAATGATTAACGGAGATAATATTACGGATCCTGCCGAAAAGGAAGCGAATTATAAAAAATATTTTTTGACAAATGAGAAAGGTGAACTTATAAAAGATACAAACGGCAACTATATTTTCGATCCGGACAAGTATAAGGCGGAAATGGTTAAGGACACCGGAACAGATTATAAATTGCAGCTATCAGAGCGTGAAGAAGCAGCGTTTAAACGCGGACTTTCAAAGAACGCTGAAAAAGATGCGATAAAAGCAACCGGCTTGGATATAAGACGCGATAATACCGGTTTGTATAAATCATTGGCAGGTGTTGCAGCTTTAGCCGCGATTATTTTTGGGGCTGCTGAAGCCACAGCTACAGCTGACGCAGTGGCCGGTTCCGTAGCTAGTGCAAGTTCGCATACAATAACTCATGGCGCTCAAATCGCCGGTGCTGCAGCAGGCTTGTTCGGTATGGCTTTTCTGCAAGATAAAGACGGAAAAATTAATAAACGTCAAATAGTTGCAGATTTATTTAATTTGCCTCCGAATGGGCCCGAAATGCCCGATCTTCGGCCTGCCCGGCTATCAATTCCAAGAGCTGAAAGGTTTAAATTTGTAAAAGAAGAACCTTGTTATACATTGGAAAAAGGTGTTACGGTTAAGACAATTAGATACGGCGGATATTGGCACTATGCAAATTTATACAATGACTGCGTTTCAGGCAAAAAATTAACATCCGCACAGATAAAAGAGTTAACTCAATTGCTGAAACCGGGTCATGGAGGTTCCTCTATGCAAAAAGGAGACTCAAACAAAGAAAAAGTGCTTCCGGCAGAAGTTACTCTAAGTGATGGAACAAGAGTTTGTCTTGCTGATAAAGATACTGTAAATTCACGGATTGTCGAGATGGAAGAAATTGCAACTCCTGATCCTTTGAAAAAATCACAATTAAGAGTTGTCGAGCATAATATTTCGGTAAAAGACTGTGATACAGGTAAATACATCGGTTCAGCAGCTGATGAACAATCTGCACACGCTGTCGGCCGTAAATATCAGTTAGATAACATCCGCTTCAGGCTGGTTCCTCAAGAATAATTAGATTCAACTATAATAAAGACCTCTCTATTGAGAGGTCTTTTTATGATATAAATTCAATAAGTTTTCTGATATCCTTTTTCCAGCAGCCGTTCCAGTTTCGGATAATCGCGTCTGCCGGAGTTATTCCCTCAAGTGTGTATTTTTTTATGGCGTCAAGATAAATTTCATCTCCGCAATTCTGTTCTATCAAAGATTTTTCCGCAATATATAAAATTTCTTTTGCATAATCCTTTACAAAATGCTTTTTAAATTTTGCGCAAAGTGCAGATTTTGGAACATTATATCTCAACTCTGAAAACTCACTGTATTTTGCGTTTTTGAAAAGTTCTTCTACTTCGTCCATGGCCGTAGGGTTGTATAAAATTCCCTTATATATGGCAACAATTGCAAAAGGAATATCAGACCCGCCGCAATCGTGATTTCTTATTTCTATAAAGTTTCTCAGGCGGACTTCCGGGAAACAGAGATTTGCCTGAAGAAGATAATCATCCATTTCCGCTTCATACCCTTTAAACCCGCTCAGCATAAGTTCTTTGAAATTGATTTTTCCGTTTATTTTTACAGGTTCGTTATTTCGGTTAATGAAAATAACAGGAATTTCCATAACATAATTGATGTAATCATCAAAAGAATAATCGTTTTGTAATTTGCTGCAGAAACCGCAGCGGTCATTATCCGTATTAAGCCAGCTTAGCGCCCTAAAAGATTTATAGCCGGTTTCAACTCCGCCGCGTATTGGAGAATTGGCAAACATCGCTGTCATAAACGGCGATAACATATTGGCAATTTTAAATTTTCTCATGGCATCTTCTTCACTTTCGAAGTCAAATGTTGCCTGAATACCTGCTGTTTCTCTCATCATAACGTCAGAAAGTATTCCCCAAAGATATTTTGCCATAACTTCATAGCGTTTTTTGGGTATCAGCTTTATATTTTTATGGGTCGAAAGAGGCGATACTCCATAGTTTAAAAGGGTAATCCCCATCTTATTAAGAATAGGTTTCATTGCAATGTTAAGATCATCTACTCTTTTTTTCAGATCTGCAATGTTTTTTTGCGGTTCAATGCTTAATTCAATCTGGCAGCCCGGTTCTAAGGTTATCGTGTCATGCCCTTGTTTTAAACCAATAATATTGTAATCGTCTGTTATATAATCCCAGTTTTCGTATTTTGCAAATGTTCTTAGAAAATTACAAATTCCGTTTTCCGAATAATAATCGACAGCTTTTGAATCCTTGCTGCTTACCGGCAGACGTTCATACTCCAGCCCGATTTTAAAATCAGATTTGGGCTTACATCCGTTTGAATAAATTTCATGTATATCCTGAAATTCAAGACATTGTTTTAGTTTAGTTGTATTCAAGAGCACCTCCGCGTAATAATTATAACATTAATTAAAATATCAGAAAAGTTTTTATATAACATTAGCCTGGTTGTGGTATTATAATAGGTAAGATGAACTACTTTGAACGTGCAAAATATTTTAGAACAAAAAAACGACTCGGCCAAAATTTTCTTATTGACGGTGAAGTTATCAGAAATATACTTGATTATGCAGATATTAAGCCTGATGATACTGTGGTGGAAATCGGCCCTGGTGTCGGATTTGTTACGGAACAGCTTATAAAAAAGGCAAAAAAAGTAATTGCAATTGAGCTTGACGAAGAGGCTGTCAAAGAGCTTGAAAAGTTAAAAGCTGATAATTTGCAAATAATTCATAAGGATATTTTAAAAACTGATTTATCTGAACTGTGTGATGAAAAAGTTAAGGTTGTTGCAAATATTCCTTATTACATAACCAGTCCGATTATCGCCCATCTTCTGGGAGAAGTTGATGATCTTGCTAATAAAAACCGTAGTAAAATTACGGATATTTTGCTGATGGTTCAGGAAGAAGTTGCTAGGCGTATGGCTGCAAATGAAAATTCTCCGGCAAAACAATACGGGCTGTTGACAATTCTGTCGCAATTTTGGGCTGATGTTGAAATAAAAGAATTTGTCGGCCGCAGATCTTTTTTCCCGGCGCCGAAGGTTAATTCCGCTTTGGTTTATCTTAAAGTGAGAGAAAAGCCGCTTTTAGATCTTACGGATTACAGCCATTTTAAAAGAACGGTAAAGGCTGCTTTTGCGCAGCGGAGAAAAAATATAAAAAATTGCCTTGTTCATGGCGGTTTTGCAAAAGATAGTGTTGCGAAAGCCCTTACTCCGCTTGGCTTGGATGACAATGTCCGCGGTGAAAAATTATCCATTGAGACATTCGGAAAATTATCGGAGGCTTTGATAAATGCCCGAGATTAATATCCAGTGCCCTGCAAAAATTAATTATTCTCTAAAAGTTACAGCTAAGAGGCCTGATGGTTTTCATAACATTGAAAGCATTATGCAGACAATTAGTTTATATGACT
>CALUYR010000100.1 GCA_944325045.1 Candidatus Gastranaerophilales bacterium | reverse complement strand
AAGCCGAAGTGATGAAATTGGTAGACGTGCCAGACTCAAAATCTGGTGTGGTTCACCCCACGTGCCGGTTCGACTCCGGCCTTCGGCAAATTTAAAAAGAATTGAAACCCTAAAACAAGTTTTAGGGTTTTTAATATATAAGGGGTATCTTACACAGTTCAGGGGAAAGAGGAACTATTTAAATCAAAAGCCGCCGTAAGTTCTTCTTTTACTTACTCTAAGCGGATCTTTCGCATAATTATTAAATCAAACTCTTTTAACGAATATATTTAAGTGGCAAAAGCTTCTATTTGAGGGACAAGCTACATAAGATACCCAAAATCTTTGTGAGTAATCATTAAATTAACTGTTATTTTTTTACATCCTAGGCCAGGTACTTCTGAATAGTTGACCTGTCAAAAACTTCTATGCTGTCTTTGGAATGAATAAATATCATACAACTGATTAAGGATTTCAGCGTTTCAAAATCGGAAAACGCCATTTTTTTACGCAGTTCTTCCATGTTATTTGCAAGAAATTCCATGATAATTGTTTTATTTTCATATACAAGACTTGCAAAATAGTCAAATATTTCCTTGGTTTTAACGCCTTCCAAGTAAATTATATCAGGCGACTGAAACTCGATAAACCGTGAGGCTTTATCCATATTAAAGTTCACGTTCTCATTCAATTCACACTGATTGACCCCGTCAAGATTATATTTTGCAAGACTTTCAAGAGTCATTATGTTTTTATTTTTATGTTTTGCGGAAATTTCAAGGAGAAGCGAATATATCACATGGGTTTTACCGCTTAGCGGTGATCCGCATACGAGAATTATTCCTGCCTCATTAATTGCGTTTTTCACAATTTGCATTTGCTTGTCAGATTTTATAATTGCAGACAAATTCTTAGGCGGCATATAAATCTTTAAGAAAATTCTCTCGCCCATAATTGTAGGGAAAGTAGAGACACTTGCAATCACTGTTAAATCATCAACTTTAAAACAGAGTTTGCCCAGCTGCGGAACTTCTGACACAGAGGAATCCAGTTCAGCCAGATTTTTAAGTTTTGCGATGAATGAGGCAGTTAAAACATTCGGAATTTCTCCTTTGGGAAAAATTTCTCCGTCCTTTTTAAAATTAACTCCCAGTCCCTCATTTTCTTTCTGGAAACTAACTTCATGAACCTGCTCCATAATTGCCTGCTTTAAAATAGAACGAATAATTTTCTGGATATGATTATCACTCAAATCTTCGCTGTGAAGCTCATTGCGCCAGTCGTAACCTTCGCTGTCGCTGTCTGTATAAATTTCGCCGACAGTAATATCAGTTTTATAATATTCATCAATTTTTTTAAGAATACTTGTTTCGGAAGCAATAACCGGTTCAATCGAGCATTCAGCGGTTTCGACAATCTTATCTATTGCAAACAAATCCAGAGGATCGGCCATTGCCACTGTCAAGGTATCTTCTATTTTAAACAAAGGAATTATTTTATACTTTCTTGCATCAGAAAAATTAATATATTTAAGACATTTTGTATCAAGCGTATAGTCCTCCAAATTAACAGAAGGGATATGCAGCTTTGATTCAAGGAATTTTATAATTGTCTCTTCTGTCAGTGCACCGGAATTTATTAAAACCTGGCCGATATTAACATTTTGGGCAGAAGCAATTTCTTCTGCCTGTTCAATTGTTTCATACGGAACAAGGCCTGCTCGGACAAGATCATATTTTAGTTTTTCCAATGTTTTATTTGTAACTATATCCATGAAATTTAATTTCCTGCTAAATATTTATTAACTTTTTCAACTATTTCATCCATCTCAAATGGTTTTGTAATATATTCATCAGCCCCGGTTTCTTCACCTATCAACTTATCTTCATCCTGGGTTCTTGCGGTTACCATGAGAATAGGGATATTTTTATATTTATTATCGAATTTTAATAACCGGCTGATTTTGTAGCCGTTAATCTTAGGCATCATAACGTCAAGGATGATCAGATCAGGCATAATCTCTTTTGCAAGACGAAGCCCGTCCTCGCCGTTATAGGCGCAATAACACATATAATCAGATGTTTCTAATACAAATTTAAGACTTTCAACAATATCCTGCTCGTCATCAACAATCAAAATCTTTTTCATACTTCCACCTAATCCTTAAAACTATCGTTAATTTTATTGTAGCATAATAATATTTTTTGGGAAAGCTTAAAAACAAAAAAAGACGGATTGACTTGGCAAATAACCTCCGGCAGCGTGTTAGCTCAAAGTTACACTCTTGGGAATTAAATTGCGGCAAAATAATAAGCAAATTCAACACAAAACAGACAGTTACTTGTTCATCTGCTTTTTAAGGTCAGTTCTTATGTCGGACAACGGGCCGTTTCCGGGATTTCTTATATTTGCATAATATTTTTTGATAAATGTATAAGGATATTTAGGGATCCAGCCCAAACGCATAAAAATAGAAACAGTATCAGCACCTCTTGATAACATTAAATCATCAATTGTAGCTTCATGAGCTGGCGATATAGAGGAAAAAACCTTTATCAAATAATCAGAAAACGTCAAAACAGAATACCCGGATATTACACCTGTATCAGTCAGGATATTTGTGACTTTAAAATCCTTATTTTCACGAATATGCTCAACATCAGCAGGCAAAGTAAGTGTTTCCGCTGCAACCTGCTCGATTTCGTACCAGTCGCCAAGATACTTAACCCTCATAATATTAGGTTTTGGCATATAAATATCATCGCAAACATTATCGATCAAAACTTTGCCGTTGAAATCCGAAACCCCGTACTTGTAATCTTTATAAGTCAAAAACATTCCGCCGAACAGCAGGTCAATAGATGTATATTCAGGAGGCAAAACAGCTTTTCCTGTTTCATCGTATACCGCAAAATCATTATCATTCCCGAATTTTACAAATTTTCCTATAATTCTTTCTACATGACGGTATTTCGGCTTTAACAAGTAATTTCCGTTAGAATCAATGAGTCCGAATTTTTCTTTTTTCTGAACAATCCAAGATGTGTTACCAACCCTTATCAGTTTAACAAACTCCGGCTTAACAACAACATTCCCGTCTTTATCTTTAAGCCCCCAGAGATTATCTTCTTTATAGGCCTGAACATCCGCTACAGACAAGCTGCCTTGTAAAACCGGATTTTCACCACCCGCAAAAGACGGGCCGGAAATCACGCATATTAGTCCGATAATCACAAAAAACTTTTTCATAATATAATAATAACATAAAATCGTTTATATGATATAATATTTTTGGAAGAGTTATGTTAACAAAAAATACACGTATAAAACTTATAATAGGTCTAAGTTTAGCAGCAGGTGTTATTGCAGCAACGCCGTTTGTATTGTATTTAAAAGTATTGCCTGCAGCTGTTTCCAACCCTAAGATTATAAAATACGTTGAAAATACAGCGGAAAAATATGCCAAAGTTGATCTGAATATTGAACAACCGGTTCTTAAAACTAACTTATCACCTGTTATAGATTTTAAGGTAAAAACAATTCTTCTAACCAAAAACAATAAGAAGTTACTTGAGCTGGAGAATCTAAATACATCGGTTTCTTTTGCTGAAATTCTCAAAAAAAATATTATAATAAACAGAATAACAGCTAAATACATTTTCGCTGACGTAAACCGCTTAACAGAACTTGTCCCTCAGCAGAAAGAACAAAAAACCAAACAAGAAAGTGAATGGAATTTTGATCTTTTCGACACCTTTATGGGCGTGAAAAGCTGTGAAATACTTTATACGGTTCTGCCAAATACTCATATTAAAGTGTTAGCTAAAGACCTTGCAATCAACAACGCTGAAAAGGTCAAACGTTTTGTTAAGTTCAAAGTTTTAACTGAAATTGATAACGCTGACAAGCATGTTAAACTTGCAATAGCAGATGACAACAAAGTATACATAAGCAATAAAGCAATATATATTGACAACTGCCCGCTTAATATTAATAAATCAAAATTGTTTATTAACGCCGAAGGGCACAAAAATAAAAAATACAGACTGGAAATAGCTTCAAAAAATTTCAACATACAAGACATCATCCGGCTTATTGAAACACAAGTTGTTGAAAACAATCTTGGAGAAATCCTTGCATATTTCGGCAATTTGAACGGAAGTTTTGATTTTAAATTTAAGCTTACCGAAAGCGACATGCGCGGGATCTTAAAACTTAATAAACTTAATGTGAATATCGTACCGGTAGACAATATTCCGATATGTCTTACCGGCGGAATTATAGATTTGGACAGCCGGGAAGTTAAATTAAAAGATTTTAAGGGATACTATGACAACAACCCCGTTAATAAACTGGAATTTCAAGGCGGAGTAAAGGATTATCTCAAGTCAATTGATACGGAAATTACCGGGAAAGCAGCCGCTACCAATGACTTCTTTAAAATACATTTGTCACACATGGCGAATTACCCGATAGAACTAACCGGTCAGGCAGACGCGTTTGTAACGTTAAAGTCAAAAAATAACATTATAGATCTAAAAGGATTGTTTACACTCCCAAGAGATGTAAATATTTTAGTCGGCGATGAACCGCTGCCTTTTTCTAAAGCAGGCAGGGCGCTTACGGCCGATATGCACTTTGAAGATATGATATTGGATATCAATTCCATAAAATATTATATGGAATCTAAAAATAATGATAAAAGAGATGAACGCCGCCCGATATTTACACTTGACGGAAGTATTGATGCGGCAAACAATAATTTCGTCAGAAAAGTCGGCTTCGAAATTCCTGACCCGCTGCCTAGCGAATTTTTAAACGTTGTTGCTAAGCAAAATATTTTCAAAAAAGGAACTATTTCCGGCAAGCTTGCAGTTGACAATACCGGGAAATATCCGGTTCTGCAAGGGGATATGGATGTTAAAAAAGTTATTATTCCGGCGCAGAGAACTTTTATTAGAGATGCACAGCTTAAAACAGGCGAAGGAATTGTTCATATAAATGCTTTTGGTAAATACAAACGTTCTGATTATAAATTTACAGGCGATATTGTCAATGAAATAAAATTTCCTATAATCGTCAAAAATATTCATTTATCGCTTGATTACCTTGATCTTTACAAGCTTATGACCGGAACAAACAGCACAGCAGCCTCACAGGATCAGCAAAATACAACAGTTGTTTCAAACAATACAGGTGATGAAGTGGATCTTGGAGATGGGGAAACTGCTTTTGATATAAGTAATGTTATAATAGAAAAATGTATTTTCAGTTTAGATAAAGGCGTTTACAAAGATATAAATTTCGGAAATATTAATGCAAATTTAACTTTAGACCAAAACAGTATACTCAATATTAACTCCAACAGATTTGATATTGCGGAAGGGAACTCTTCTCTCAAAGTTCACTGTGATTTGAAAAAAAGCCTATATCATATTTGGCTTGGAATTAAGGATGTTAATTCAGATATTATGGCCGGTTCTTTGCTTAATTTGAAAAGAGAAATTACCGGGAAAGCCAGCGGTATGCTTGCTTTGAGTACAGATAATTCCTTAAAGCTTAACGGAACAATAAAATTTCTTGTTCAAAACGGAACAATCCAAAAAGTAGGATTGGTTGAATATGCGCTTAAATTTGCAGCACTTTTCCGAAACCCCGTTACTATGATCAGCCCAAGCACTTTATCAGATTTGGTAAATATTCCGGAAGGGAATTTTGACAGAATATCAGGGGAGCTCGATTTAAAAGATAATGTTATTGAAAAAATCAGAATTAAGTCATCAGCGCCTCAGTTAAGCTCGTATATTGCAGGCAGGTATGATTTAGAAACCAAAGATACTTCTATGAGAATTTACACAAAATTCTCCAGCCAGAAAAAAGGATTTGCCGGCTTTTTAAGAAATATATCACTCAACAGTCTTGCAACCCGCATGCCTATGAGCAGCAGAAATGATGCAAATTATTATTCTGCAGAAATCTCACAGCTGCCGCCGATTGACGCCGATGAAAAAGACTGCCAGATTTTCCTTACAAAAGTTGAAGGGGATGTAGAAAATAACAACTTCCTCTCATCATTGAAAAAGATTAAATAAGGATTACCCTTGTGTTACCAAGGGTAATCCTCTTTAATTTGCCAGCCATCCATTTGTATTAAAGCTCCGCAGGTATGCTTAGAGTAGAAGTCTGTACCGTTATTGCAGTAAGCAGTATTGTTTCCCCCGTTAATGGAAACGCCATTTATCAGCTCATCACGCGTAGATGGTCTTAGCTTTAACGTATCATCATCTTCTCCAAATCTACCTAACATAACCAGACCATATTTAGGGTATATATCTAAATGAAATATATCTCGTCCGGGCATATTCGGTTTCGAGTCTCCATTAATATCAACAAGTATATAAATCCACTGTTCAACATTTGGATTTGCAGCAGCTGTGAACTGGGATGGTTCAAACAAAAATAAAGAACCGTCACTTAGCTGATAAACCAACCTGTTATCATCTATTCCAAGCTGTTTAAAAAATTCAGGCGCACATGATGAATCACAGCGTGATACGTTCATATAAGGCTTATAATATTTCTCAAAAACAGCTTCTTTATCATCTCTTGTTGAGTTGTCATCAGCTAATGTCCAACTGCCGAATGCGCCATTTGCTTCTTCTGCTCTTAGATGGGCTTGGCTAAATGTTGTATAAAACTTTTTAAGGCGGGTAACAGTAACATTTTTTTGGTAATTTGTAATTAATGTTGGCATGGTCATTGCGGCAACCACACCGATTATGCCTATTGTAATTAGAACCTCTGCCAGAGTAAACGCAGCCTTGCGGGGGACAAAGTCCCCTCTTACTTTACGCTTTAATTTGTTACATAAAACTTTACTAATTGTTTGCTCTTTATTCACTTTTTCTTTTTTAG
>CALUYR010000099.1 GCA_944325045.1 Candidatus Gastranaerophilales bacterium | reverse complement strand
GTGTTATACTATTCACAAGGAGTTATCAGAAAAGGAGAGATAAACATGATACCTATTTTAGATTCAAAACGCCAATATGCAGAAATCGGGGCGGAAGTTGAAAAAGCTGTATGCGAAGTTTTACGTTCAGGCTCATATATTCTCGGGCCTAATACAAAAGCTTTGGAAAAAGAACTTGCAGAGTTTCTCGGTGTTAATTACACTGTGGGCCTGAACTCAGGTACTGATGCTTTGCACCTTGCTTTAAGGGCTTTGGATATCGGAGCCGGTGATGAAGTTATTACAACAGCATTTACATTTGTAGCAACTACCGAGGCTATCGGTATAGTCGGCGCTAAACCGGTTTTTGTTGATATTAATCCTGACACATTTAACATTGATCCTGATAAGATTGAAGCCGCAATTACTTCAAAAACAAAAGCTATAATCCCGGTTCACTTGTATGGTCAGCCTTGTGAAATGGATAAGATTATGGATATTGCAAAACGTCATAACCTTAGAGTTATAGAAGATTGCTGTCAGGCAATCGGCGCTACCTATAAAGGTCAAATGGTCGGATCTTTTGGTGATTTCGGCTGTTTAAGCTTCTATCCTACTAAAAATTTAGGCGGCATGGGCGATGGCGGACTTATCATGACAAATTCCGAAAAATTAAGAGATCGTGTTGTAGCGTTAAGAAACCACGGCGGAGCAGTTCGTTATTATCACGATGAAATCGGTGTTAACAGCCGCTTGGATGAAATTCAGTCAGCAATTTTACGCGTTAAACTTCCTCATATAAAAGAGTGGAATGAAAAAAGACGTGCTCACGCAGCTTATTACAACAAGTTGTTTGCTGACTGCAAAGATGTTGCAACTCCGGTTGAAGCTGATAACACTTATTGTGTTTATCACCAATATACTGTCAAAGTTCCTAACCGCGATGAAGTTCATAAAATGCTTCAGGAAAGAGGAATCGGTGCTATGTTATATTACCCGGTACCTCTTCACTTGCAGAAAGTTCATGCATATTTGGGTGTAGGAAAAGGTTCTTTGCCAAACACTGAAAAGGATACAGAACTTGTAATTTCACTTCCTATGTTCCCTGAACTTACGGAAGAAGAACAAAGAACTGTTGCAAATACTTTGATTGATTGTATTGAAAAATCAAAGTCTGTTGCAAGTGTATAATTGATTTATATAAATAAAAAAATCGGTTCACGGTTTTATAATACCGTGACCGTTTTTTTATGTTGTAACACTGATGAGTGAAGTTTCCCTGATCGTCAAAAAAAAAGAGCCGTTAGGAGTGCGGCTCATAGGATTAATTCTGCATTGTGTCTTGTTAAGCTCGGCGGGCTGACGGATTAATGTAGGCGGCCAAAAGAGCTGTAAGAGAGCCTAATACAACTCCCCAAGTTAAAGCCGACCGGGTTCTTGCCCGCGGCAGAAAATCCTTGATTATGTCGTAACTCTTCTTGAGTGCTTTATTATTTGAAAGTTCAAATAATTTGTTTGAAGAAATTGTCCGCCGTTTTGCCAGTGCTGCAAGAAATTCGTGGTAAGCGTCTTTTACATCAACCCATTTTGTCGGATTGCTTTTTATGTTATACAGACGTTCGTTGGAAATATTTTTAACACTGTTTTTGTAAATTTCAATTTTTGAAGCAAGCTGGGCTTTTACTCTTGCAAGATTTTCATTAGCCGCTTTTAAGGCAGCTTTGAGGTTTTCGTCATTCGGCGCTTTTTTCAGTGCTTGTTTGGCTTGCCTGAACTCCTTGTTAACGTTTATGTAATCTGTAGACTTTATGGCTTCTTGTAAATTCTTTCTGTTTTCATTGTATTGATTTATCATCGCCTCAGGAACATCTACTTTTACAAATTCTTTTCTCCATCTGGCTGCGGTTTCGCGAACCTGCTCAAAAATCTGATGTTTTGATGTGCGGTAATCTTGTCTCGCCCGTTGTATATTTCTGACAGCAGCCTTTTCTCTATTAGTCATGTTGCTGATAAGGTTGTCTGAATAAATTCTGTCAAAAACATCTTTTCTAAGGATTAATAATCTTTTTAGTGAATACTTTCTTGGTGCCAGTGAATATCCGACGCCTAAACCAATTACTCCTCCTGCAAACGGCTCAATTGCAGGATTAATTGATAAGGAACTCTCGCTCATAGAACCCCCTTTCATAATATTCTCTTTTTTACTCCTAAACTGTGCACACATTTTAACTCTAAAAATTTATTTTTGTTGTTTTTTATGAAGAAAATTTACAACTTGTTACATTTTTAAATTTATGATAAAATAAGAATAAACGGAGGCTTTATGGCAGAAGAACCTATAGTATCAATAGTTACACCAACGCATAATATAATAAAAGCCGGATTGACAGATGAGTTTAATCTGCTGGTTAATCTATTGAGTAAACAGACTTATCCTGAGGTTGAGCATATTATTATTGATAAGGCTTCGGATGATGATACATTGCTTTTGTTGAAAGATTATAAAAGTAAAGGGTATTTAAATTTTTATTCCGAACCGGATAACGGCAAATATCAGGCACTGAACAAAGGCATTATGCGTGCAAAAGGTAAATATATTGCGTTCATAAGTTGTGACGACTTTTTCCATGATATTACGGCGATAACTGATATTGTAAATATGATGGAAGCAAATAATGCGGATTTTTCATTTGCTCCGGCGTACGCTATTCACCCTGAAGGTTTCGTATTTTTATTCGAGCCTGCTATTTATAATGCTTTTCAGGTAATGCCATGCTCAAGACAGGCAATGTTTTTCAAAAAGTCTGTGCTGGTAAAAGAAGGTTACTTTGATGAAAAATTCAAAATAATGGGCGATTTTGATATGATAATAAGGCTTATGCTGAAACGTTATAAGCCGCTGAGATTTGATAGAAATTATACAACATACAGATTAAGTGCTAAAACATTTGATTTCCCGGATAGGGCAGAGGCCGAATGCCGGGCAATTTATATCAAAAATTTCCGTAATCTTTTCCCGCTTACTAATCCGATTGTTGATAAAATTGTAAAATTTTCGGAATTTCCTCCGCAGCTGCTGGAAAAACTTTCAACTTATTACCCTCCGGAGGATAAGCAGTTATTTATGAATGCTTGTGAAGAAATGCATCAATTGAGGGTTGAAGCTCAAAAGGCTGTCGGTGGTGAAGCTCAATAACTGTAATCAGTTCTACCACGGGTAATCATCTTTAATTTCCCAGCCGTCAATTTGTATAAGTGCACCGCAGTAGTCTCCGGTTGTTTTACAAACGCTCAGTATATCATCTCTTTCTTGATCAAGCTGCAGCTTTTGCGTATCTTGGTATATCCCATAGTGTTGCATAAACATAAATCTTGTATTTTTAGCATAAGGAACAGCTGCTATAAATACATCTTTTCCTACAGTATTTTTCCCATTAGGGCCGTCAATATCTATATTTAAATTTAGTCCTAATAATGTTCGGTTGCCTTCCGCATCTGCATTGGAGGCATCTATTCCAACAAGTATAACAGTTCCGTTCTTAAGTGTTATAAAGGAAGCAACCGCTGTTACCGGAGCGAAAGTCGAGCCGTTTTGATAACGAATAGGGGTTTTATATCCCAATTGAGCTAAAGATTCAGTTTCAGTAAATTTTGCCCCGCTAAGGTATGGGTAAATATATTTTTTTACAATAGCCCCGGCTTGAGTTTTAGCAGCCGCTTTGTTATCGTCTGTATAATCATCTTTATTATAAGAGTTAAGCACTTCATCCCAGGTAGTAATATCTCCATGTTCGGCTTCCGCCATTCTAACAGCATTGCTCAGAATATTAAAATTAACCTTTAATCTGTTGACCGTGACATGTTTTTGGTAATTTTGAATAAGAGTTGGCAGCGTAAGCGCCGCAACTACGCCAATAATGCCGAGAGTGACAAGAACTTCAGCGAGAGTAAACGCGGCCTGACGCGGCGAGTGGTAGGATGGTGAAAAAACTTTAGCCAGAGTAAAATCATCTTTTTGACAATCGAGAAATAAGTCATCCTGAATAGCGGATTTTGTGTAGAGTGAGGGCACAGTCCGAAACTCAAAGTAACGCGAACAAAAGAGAGTGTGAGCTGATCGAAAAGAACGACTAGTTCGGGTTGAACAATAATCCAAGAGATGTTTCAGTCTCTTACAACTTTTAAAAAGATTAAATTTCAGAAAAACATTATCCATAAAAACCTCCATATATAAATCAAAATATTGCAGCACAAAAGGACGAAATAAATTTATTTCGCCAAAATCTGTTATGCAAAACCAAAAACTTACCTACAAAAGAATCATTCCACCAAACGCGCAACGATATGATACGACTTACAAAACCGGTAGTACAAACAGCGCAAAAGCTTACATCCCAAGGATTTACGCCCTTAGTCTGCCCCCCCCCCTATCAGGGAAATCCGCACTATATTTGAGTTTTGCAGGTATTTCAAGCTTTTATCCTTCCTCATAATTCATTATAACATTTTTTCAAAATTTTTCAATTGAGAAATTTTAATTGTTAAACAAATTTAAATAACTTGCAAAAAAATTTTTGTAAAGTATCATGTAATCAGGCGCTAAGTGCATTTTATTTTAAACTTGGCAATAACAGTTAATAATATAAATTTAAGGGATAGGATATGACAGAGCAAAAGATTGCCGTTATCGGCTGCGGTGTATGGGGCAGAAATATAGTACGAAATTTTTATAACCTTGGTGTTCTTGATATAGTTTGCGATATAGATGAAGAAAATTTGAAAAAAGTTACGGAACAATATCCCGGCGTTAAAGTTACGCGGGATTTTCATGATATTATTAATAATCCGGAAATCACATCTGTTGCGGTTGTTACACCAAGCCATACCCATTATAAGATGGTTCATGCCATGCTTGATGCCGGTAAAAATGTTTATGTTGAAAAACCGATTTCCACAGTTGCCCAGGAGGCTAAAGATCTTACAGAAGTCGCAAATTCTAAAGGTCTTGTACTAATGGTAGGCCACCTTTTGCTTTATCATCCGGCTGTTAACCGTTTGAAAATGCTTATTGAAGAAGGTGAATTAGGTGATATCGTTTACGCTCAAAGCGATAGATTAAATGTAAACTTCTTTAAAAATGATCGTAGTGTTATGTGGGATTTGGCACCTCATGACGTTTCTATGATGAGTTACGTTACAGGCAAAGATCCGGTAAGAGTTATTGCTGCTGTAGGCTGTTCGTCTGAACAAAACGATATTATGGATATTACACATATTACTATTGAGTTTGAAGATGGTATGGTCGGACAAATTTCTGACAGCTGGATTACTCCTAAAAAACACGTGCAGCTGCTTGTAAGAGGAACCAAGGCTACTGCTATTTTAGATGATACACTCCCTGAAAATAAACTCGTTATATTTGATAACTTTAAAAAGGATATTTCCCAAAATATTAAGCTCGATTATCTGGAAATAGAACCGTTGAAACTTGAGTGCCAGCACTTTATCAATTGCTGCGAAACCGGTAAAAAAGCACGTTCTGGCGGTGATAACGGATTTATGGTTACTGCAATTTTAGAGCAGGCCGAAAAGGTTATGCTGGGCGATAGAAGAAAAAAACTTGATGAAGTGAATTTTGCGTTGTCAAGAACTAAAAAATAACAGAAAGAGATATTAACTATGGATATAAAAAATAATACTGCAAATATAGTATCAATAAGCAGAGTGTTTGTTGCATTTGCTGCAATCGGGCTTTTGTTTTTCCCGGATAGTGTTTGTGCGTACATTACTTCCTTTGTTCTTACGGCAATAGCTTTTGCTATGGACGGGGTTGACGGATATATTGCCAGAAAGTATAATCAGTCATCCGAACTGGGTTCTGTCTTAGACATTATGGGCGACAGAATCGTTGAGGCTTCTTATTGGATTGTTTTCGCGGTTTTGGGATGGCTGCCGGTTTGGTTCCCTATTATTTGCGTTACAAGAGCGTTCACAACTGACGGTATAAGAAGTGTTGCGTTATCAAAAGGGATGACTGCTTTCGGCGATAAGTCAATGCAGACAACAGCTTGGGGTAAGTTTATTTGTTCTTCAAAGTTTATGCGTATAAGTTATGCTGTTGCAAAAGTTGCGGCATTTATTCTGTTGATCCTGGTTCATACTCCGTTTGAGAATATTCCGGCGTTCGGACTGTTGGCTAAAATTGCGGTTATACTTGCCTGGATTGCTATAATATTTTGTGTTGTGAGGGCTGTTCCTGTTGTTGCGGAAAGCGGAAAATTATTTGAAAAATAAAGTTTATAAAGGTTTTTATGGCAGGCAAAATTAATATAGTCTTATATGAACCTGAAATTCCGCAGAATACCGGAAACATAGCAAGATTATGCGCTTGTACCGGAGCTTCGTTGTATCTTGTCGGAAAGTTGGGATTTTCTCTTTCAAGCAAGTATACCAAGCGGGCTGGATTAGACTACTGGGATAGTGTTGATTTACATAAAATTGATACAATGGATGAATTGTTAGAAGCAAATAAGAATGCTGATTTTTATTATCTTACAACAAAAACTTCCAGAAAATATACTGATATTAAGTTTAAAGATGGCGATTTTCTGGTTTTCGGACCGGAAACACGCGGGCTGCCGGAAAAATACGTAAAGGATGAACATGCACTTACTATTCCAATGCAGCCGGGGCAGAGAAGTTTAAATTTATCAAATTCCGTGGCAATAGTAACTTATGAGGTTATAAGGCAAAATGGACTTTAAACTTCCGCAAAGAAATGAAAATTCTCATAAAGGAACTTTTGGAAAGGTCTTGAATTTATCCGGTTCTGATTATATGCCCGGTGCGGCTATTCTATCCAGTCTTGCCGCACTAAAAATCGGATGCGGATATGTATTTTTGGCATCAACGGAGAGAGACATTTCTGCGGCTGC
>CALUYR010000098.1 GCA_944325045.1 Candidatus Gastranaerophilales bacterium | reverse complement strand
CTATTTCTTTACGGTTCACACAGCGTAGCGTCATGGTGAAGTGGCTCAGCCACATCCCTTGTCTCCCTTGAGGTTCGTTACCCCCCCCCCCCGTATGCATTGCTATTATTGGCTTTTCCATGCTTTTACCTCCTTTTTCCTCCATTATAAACTATTTTTTTATTTTTGCAAGAGGCTGCCCCAAACCAAATCTATACATTTTCTCGCATGGTTGAAAAATAGTCGGCCAGTATTTTATCACACTCTTTTTCCTTAATTCCGCCATATACAGCTAATGGTGAATTTACAAGATTTCTTAAGTCGGTTTTTGAGCCTAATGCACCGTATTTAACATCATAACTTCCAAAATATACAGCTTTTATTCTCGATTGGATAATTGCCCAGGCGCACATTGGACAAGGCTCAAGTGTTACATACATTTCACATTTCTCAAGCCGCCAGTTTCCAACCGCTTTTTCAGCAGCACGAATTGCAAGAATTTCAGCATGCCCCGTAACATCATTAGTTTTTTCTTTTTTATTACATGCAGACGATATTACTTTACCGTCAAGAACAATTACAGCGCCAACCGGAATGTCGTTCCCTGATCTCAAAGCCTCTTCTATTGCAAGATCCATCATGCTTGCAACACCTCACTTGGAGCAAGCTTCAGATCCACTTCAACGCAGAATCCGCATTTTTCATCCGAGGAAAGAGAAATTTTCCCCTCCATTGCCTCTACAAGCCCTTTGACAATAAATAACCCCAACCCTGTACCGCGAGTTGTCCTTGTTGTGTTGTCATCCAGTCTTATGAATTTTTCAAACAGCTTGTTCAATTTATTCCGCGGAATAACATCACAATCATTTTTAACATAAATTTTTGCAATATTGTTCCCGACTTTTGCATCTACAATAATTTTAGTGTCAGGATAAGCGTATTTAACAGCATTTTCTATAAGGTTAACGAAAACCTGCTCAAGCCGGTTTTTATCGCCAAGTACGTTTGGAAAACTTTCATCCAGATTAATAATAATTTCTTTATTATCTTTATTTTTGACAAGAAGTTTAGCACTCTCCATAACCTCCGGCAGCCAAACAGATTCAATATTGGTTCTCAGACGCATTCCTTCAATATCTGGTATAGTCAATAAATCTTCAATCAATCTTTTTAGTCGTTCAGACTGCTCTTTTATAATCCGGAGAGATTTTTGTTTTGTTTCCTCATCAATAATGATATCCTGCCTCATTAATCTGGAAGTATAGCCCTGAATACTTGTTAACGGAGTTCTTAATTCGTGGCTGACAGTATCTATAAGGTTTGAACGAAATTCATTTAACTGCTTAAGTTCAATATTATTCTTTTTTAGCTGAAGATAAGATTTGTGAATTTCGCCGGCCATTCTGTTAAATTCAAAGGCCAGAAAAACTATTTCATGCGGAGTAAAAGCTGTTGTCAAAAGCCTTATCTGACGTTCGTAATTTCCTTTTGAGATTGCTATTATTCCTTTAAAAAGCTGTCTTATATTAATATAAAGATAATAAGTATAAAGTGCTACTATAAAAATAATTATTACAGTAGCAAAAAGTATAGACCAAACAATTTTGGCCCGGTTTTTATAAATAGCCTTTTCGGTAATTTTTTCAGTTGTATTAACAATAATTGTAATTGCGGGATTTTTCTTTTTTACGTAAACAATCGGCTGGTTTTTCACATCACCGAAAATAACCGGTTCATCAATTTTCTGGTTTTTAGGCATTAATGCCATTGTTTTTTTGAAAACTTCATCAGTATAATTATGTTCAGCAATTAAAACACCGTCATTAGTCATTACGTATATCTGGCGTTCGTCGTCTTTCAGCGACTGAAAAACTTCATCGCGCATATCTGCAAGGCTGTAAGTCGCAACAAGAAGTTCACCGTTATCAAGGCTTATAGAAATCGTGGCTTTTTTATTTAGTTTATTTTGATTATGAATTTCTTCATATTCTTTTTTGGTTTTAACGATTTCCATTTTTTCACAGTTGTTAAAACTTTTTGCAACACTGTTTAAGTACTGATTTCTTGCATAATCGCCTTTTATATAATTTAAAGAAAAAGAAACCTGTTCAAGACTTGTATTTATAGTATTTGAGAAAAAGTCAATTTCATCAGAAACCATATTAGCAATCAATACGGCAGATTCTCTTAGCTGGGATCTTATCGCCTGCTGGTTAACATTATTAATGATAAAACCGCTGACTGAAAGCGGAATTATTACCGCAATACATACAACAATAGCAATCTGTTCAACGATTTTCAGGCGTTTAAACTTAAAAAACCGCATAATCTAACTCTCCGCAAAAGGAGTTAATTTATACCCCACATTAGTAACAGTATGCAAATATTTAGGTTTTTTAGGATCAGGCTCAATTTTATTTCTCAGTCCGCCCACATGAACCCTGAGCATTCTTACATCTTCGTTGCTGTCATAACCCCATACCTCATCCAGCAAAGTTGCAAGAGTAACCGGATTATTGAAATGCTGCATAAGACTATACAAAATCTCAAACTCTGTTGGTGTAAGTTTTGTTCTTTTATTTACAACTATACACTCAAGTGTTTCCGGAAAAATTTGTATGTCACCGGCACTTAAAATCTCATCGGACAATGAATTTTTTTCCTCAATTTGATTTCTCCTGAGAAGAACTCTTATCCTTAACAAAACCTCCTGAATATCAAAAGGTTTCACCAGATAATCATCAGCCCCGCAGTCAAAACCTTCGGTCTTATCATCAATAGTTCCTTTAGCCGTAAGCATAAGAACAGGTATAGCAAGTTTAGCCTGCCTTATGTTTTTGCACACGTCAAATCCGTTCATCTTAGGCATCATGACATCCAGCAAAATCAGATCATAAGAATTATTTAAAGCTTTATTTAACCCTTCAAGTCCGTCCTTTGCCGTATCTACAAAGTAACCGCTTTGCGACACATCAAACTCAAGCAGTTCTCTTATTTCATCGTCATCATCTACTATTAAAATTCTTTTTTGAATATCACTCATAAGACCCCTCTTTATAGAAGAATTTTAGCTTACAATAAATCTTTTTTCTATTATATATTAAGGTTTTTTAAGTATAAAATCAGCGGCATACAGACTAAAACGGTTTATTTTCAGCCCAGTACAATCTGATAAAGAAGCAAGCAACGTGCTGAACAGAATCAACTCTAACCCACTGGCGTGTATTTTTAAAGCGGATACCGTTTTCAGAACGTTTAGGATTTTGGTGGGAAAAAGTATATTCCTCACAATTGAATAAAGAGAACTGGCTTTTAGCAGCAAGCATACACGCCTCGAGAACTTTTTTGGCAAAATCCATATTTCCGAGTTTTTTTGCAAGGTAATATGCAGACACCAACCCTTCAGAACGCGCTCCGTCAGGATAATAATGATCTCCAAAGTTATAGTAAAAACCTCCTTCATAATCAAGATAAGGTGTTTCATCAGCTTTATACATTCTATCCATCATACTTTGAGCATCTGTAAAAACAAAATTTATGTAATCAGGTTTTCTGAACTCCTGATCATTACAAAATTCGTCTATTGCCTGCATAAGCCAAGCGTCGGAAGGAAGGTCGGTAAATAAATCAGAATAAAGTTTAGGACGCTCATTCACTATCCAATCAAGCGCTTTTTTAGATTTATCCCTGACAAGATTATTTAAGACCGTATCATCCTTAAAGTTATTCAAAAACAAAGCAAGTCCTAACAAGGCTTCTCCCGGGTAGTAGAAAGAAAAAGTAGCCTTTCTTTCTTCATCGCTCATTTCTATAAGCGGCTCACCGTTATGATACTGCGGGTGAATGTAATACCCCATAAATTCGCCGCTTTCGCACATTCGGCTTAAGAGATGATATACAAAACCCTTTATATAGCTATCGTAAGACTTATCTCCTGTAATAATCCTATATTGCATCATCATTATGAGTGCAAGCCCTGTGCCGCCAAGCTTTCCTTTGTTGTTGTAATAGACAAAATACGCCTGATTTCCGTTTACATCATGTTCTTTTGATATCGAAACAGTAAAATCAATTGCTTTTTTGGCAGCAGTAAGATATTTTTCATTTTTAGTCTGAATGTATGCTTTTAAAAGAGTAATGGCTCCGCCGCAATGTCTTAAGTCATTATAATAAAGGTTATCCGGCTTTCTGTTCGGGTGCTCATGGTCTTTAAAATTATCTTCGGCACAGTCATAGTAATATAAAAAACGTCCGTCATCATACATGTTTTCTACAAGCCAGTCAGAAGTTTTAATAAACTGCATTAAAAGAACATCATAGCTGAAATGTTCATATAGCAAATTTCCGCGATAAATAGGGATTACACTGTCATGAAACGTTACAAAAGCCCGTGTGCGCAAAAGATACAGTTCATATTCATCAGACTCTGCAAGCAGCTTGATTCTTTCCGGATTTTTGTTTGTCATTTTGCCTATAGGAGTTTTTTTGATAATTGTAATCAGTGCCTGGTTTAAAGAAAGCTGGCTGTTTACCACGGCGTCTGTAGGCATATAGAAAATAGCTTCATTAGTAAATACATTTTTTAACTCCAGACCGTTTACGCCTATTTCAAACCTGTGTTCATTCATCTTATCGCTTTGAATATGATTAAGATCCGTTAATTTTTTTTCAATAACAAATTCAAGTAATATTCTGCACTTCTGCGGATCAGATATATCAAACTCCGAAAATCTTTTATGTTCTCTAATCTTTGTTAAATCCCGGTTTACAGTCTCTTCTAAAGTTGCACGCCTGCTGCCGTAACGCAAAGGCTTCCTGCCGGCTTGAAAAAGAGTGATATAAGTAAATGATAATTTCGGATTAAAATCCCAGATACCTTCAAGATTTAGGTTTGTTGTTTTTACTGAAACATTATGTATAAGTCCGTTTCTTATACGTTTCATAAGAACATTCATTTGCGAAAAATCTTGCGAATAATATTTTCTCTCGTTTTTGTTAAATTCTTTATAATCCATAAAGAAATTATAGCATACGGCAACCAGATTTTAAAACATCGTTGAAATTGTTTATATTAACAAAACTTTACAATAAAATTCATAATAGCAATTTTCCTGACTAAAAATTTTTTATATAAGTGTACGAGGAAAAAAATAACGGGGATAAAAAGGAGTAAAAATGCCAGATTGGTTATTTAACACATTATTTTATAACAGACCATATTATTTCTGTTCACCGGAAATAAACATGCCTCCTTCTAATATTAATTCTCCGGTAAATAATATAAGAGCAAAGCAGCAGCAGTCATGGATAAATAGAGGGCTTGGGCCGTACGGATGGGCTTCAAACATAGGAGATAGCATCCAGTTTAACTCATATAATCCTGACATGCCTTTAGATACAGTAATACAGTTACAAAGAATGAACCAGGATCCTAACTACAATCCCGGGTTGGATATGTATTACAGATTAAGTGCAATGAATGAAGATTCAATATACAATGACAGCTTTGCCCAAATCGCTGAAAATGCACAAAATTCTGCAAACAGAACTATATTAAAAATTAAATACAGAAGTTTGCAAAGAAACATTCCTGCATTAATAAGCAGTATTGACAAGTTTTTAAAAACCGAAGGAATTAAACCTGAGGACAAAAAAGATTTAGAAAAAATAAAGAAACAAACAGAAGCCTTAAAGAAAAAAATGGAAGAAATGGCTGAAACATCAGCTGATAAAAAATTAACAGAAGCAATTGAAGAAGTTGAAGCAATAAATGGGGAACTTCTTAAATTGAAACAATCTGCAGTAAAAATAGCAGAAAAAGTTTCAGCCTACATTCAGGAAACAGAAGAAAATCCGGAAGAAGAAGTTCAGGAAACTCCGTCAGGTGACCCTGAACAACCGGTCGTTGAAGAAGAAAATCCTATTCCAACTATTGATGATGATGAAAATTTAACTGTCGAAACATTTACAAAAAAATATAATGAAGAACTAAAAAAAGAAACAGATAAATTTCTAAAAGAAAATGAAAAAGAAATTCATCCAGAAGATAAAAAAGCAATAACAGAAAAAACTAAAGCACTCGAAAAAGCAATAAGCGAAAACAAACCAGTTGAAGAATTAACAGAAATGTATAATGAGTTAGCGGAACTTCTTAACACAGTACAACAAAAGCTTGTTGTAAAAACAAATTTCAACGAACTGAAAAAAACTTATGAAAAAATGTTCGAAGAAAACAAAGACGATGTAATGGAAGAAGATAAAAACGCAATAGAAGCAAAAGCAAAAGCACTAGAAGAAGCAATAAAAGCAAACAAACCATTGGAAGAACAAGTCGAGATCTATAATGAATTATACGAACTTGTTTGCAACACAGCCCAAAAGGTTATGGATAAGCCTGCAAAAGACGCACTTGAAATTTGTTCAGATATATATAAAGCCTCCAACGGAGTTGACTGGACAAACAGCAATGAATATAAATTAAAAGAAGCTGTAAACAGAATAAACGAAAAGAATGTAATCGAAGTTCTTGACCAGTGGTCACAAAACAACTACAACAAGAGTACCGGTGACAGCTGTTTATTAGAAACAATTTTCGGAGAATTTAAAACGGATGCAAAAACAAAACGCATGCTTGCATACCACATTATTAACGCGCTGAAAGAAGCTGCAGAAAAACTTGGAAAATATAATGAAATAGCAAAACATATTGCAGTAATTGAAGGCGAAATTGATAGAACTGGATTTTTCCAGATGTGGGATTACAGCGCAATATACGAATCATTCAACAAAATTCACGCGATACTCGGGAACCCTTTACTTGAGGGTGAACAGCAGCAGCAATAAGCCGAACATTGAAAGATTGGAATAATGTATGAGAAAAATAAAGAATATATTGGTTATTTGGTTAAAATAAAAATGTAGTGATTCCTCAATGTAAAGGGAAAAATATATC
>CALUYR010000097.1 GCA_944325045.1 Candidatus Gastranaerophilales bacterium | reverse complement strand
ACCACCCAGTTAAAGTAGCTTGGGGCTCAAACATTGACTCATTAGGCGCAAGGCCTTGTCTCCCTTGAGGTTCGTTCCCCCCCCCCCCCGTATTCATTGCTATACTTGACTTTTCCATGTTTTTACCTCCTTTTTTCTTCATTATAAACAATTTTTTATTTTTTGCAAGGGGGGTGGACTAAGTCCTCTTTTATATAACGCTTCGCTAGGTGAGACACAGTGGTCATATTGTTGATGTTTTCTTTATGATATCTTATACAACAATTCAGGCCTGGTTTGTTTTTGTGTAAGAAAACTTAAAACCAGTTACACGCATTATCACTGCACAAAATATTATTTAAATCAGCCATAGTACTACGCCTTGTCATTTCATAGGTAACCGGTGTGATCGAAATTTTGTTATTTCTTACTGCAGCAATATCAGTATTCGCATCTTCCGGCTCCGAAATCAGTTCTCCTGCCATCCAATAATAAACTTTTCCTCGAGGATCAATCCTCTTTTCATAATTATCAGTAAACATTTTCCGTCCGAGTTCCGTAATTGCCACACCTGCAATATCTTCCACGTCAAGTGCCGGAACATTAACGTTCAAAATAGTTTTCGGCGGGAATTGGAAGTCTTTAAGCTTTTTGAGCAATCCGTTTATAAAAGTACCAGTGTACTTAAAATCATCGTAATCAGTCTGCATACTGGCCAACGAAACAGCTATACTGGGAATGCCCATCATCGCACCTTCCATAGCACAACTTACAGTTCCGGAATAAAGGATATCCGCCCCCAAGTTTGGCCCGTGATTAATGCCCGATATAACAATATCAGGTTCCTCATCATCACGCAAAATAGCATTAATACCTATCTTAACGCAATCCCCCGGAGTCCCGGTTGTAACCCAGGTTCTTTTGGCTCCGTTTATAGTCTCGAGTTCCTCAACCCGCAACGGAGTATGCAATGTGAGGGAATGACCTGCAGCTGAACGCTCCCTGTCAGGCGCAATCACATATACATCATGTTCCTCCGCTAATGCCTTTGTTAATACTCTTATACCATTAGCTGCTATACCATCGTCGTTTGAAATTAATATCTTCATATATCTCCTTCCAAAGGCTCCGCCTTAACAGATTACAGAGAAAAACACTTTTGTCTCCATACTTATAATAATACTTTTTTAATCTTTTTCCAACCCTTTAATTACAATTATATAAAGTTTTGTAACAAATATAAAAATAATAGATATTATATAGCAATTTTATATACGGAAATTTCTTTATATAAGTGTAACACGAGGAAAGCTTAAATTTGAGGAATCAAAACAAGAATTTAAGCACACACTACACTTCACACTATTTGAGGAATGAATCAAAAGTTTATTCCAAAGTCTCTTAACAAGAGGCTTTTTTTTTTAGGGGAATAGACTTATTAATAAAAAAGCGATTAAGCAACAATACTTTTATTAAGTCTTGAAGTACGATCTTCCGAAAGTATATTTTTAAGTTTCATAATAGACTGAGCATGCAACTGGCATACACGGGATTCAGACATATTGATAGCAGCTCCGATTTCTTTGAGAGTCATATTTTCCTGGTAATACAAAACCATAATGGTACGCTCTCGTTCAGGAAGTTTCTGAAGCGCTTTTTCTAATTGCTGCTTAATATTTTTTTCTTCCATTTGTTCCTGAGGATTAAGCTTATTGGTATCCTGAATAGTATCAATAATTTCAACACCGTCATCACTTCCGCCGCGTTTGTCGTAAATAGATGTCATAGTTGTATCTTCCGAAAGGATTTGATTAACCTTATCAGGATCCATGTCTAAAAATTCAGCGACTTCAGTTGTAGTAGGGACACGGCCTAATGATTGCTTTAATTCTTCCTGTGCAGATTTTATATCTTTAATTTTTTTTCTGACACTTCTTGGGAGGAAATCTTCTGCTCTGATACGGTCAAGTATAGCACCGCGGATTCTAATCAAAGCATAAGTTTCAAACCTGGTATTTTTTTGAAGCGAATATCTTTCTATCGCGTTAATAAGCCCTTCAACCCCGTAGCCTGCAATATCTTCGACAGAAATTGTTGCGGGAAGCGTAACTTTTACACGACCTACTACATATCTGATTAAATAGATATACTGAACAATTAAAGTATCTCGAACCTGTTTATTTGACTTGTCAGCCAAATATGTATGCCAAAGCTTGGTCAGATCTTCTTCCGACAATCTTTTAATATTATTGTAAGATGTAAAATCAAAACTTTGACTCATTAATCCACCCAAGATTTATCTTTACATATTTATTCTATCCAATCCTAAAAGATAGTCATCATTTAAAAAGAGGAAAAAAAATCTCATACTAAGCTATTATAATGACAATGAGACGGGAAACGCTAAGCAGGAGTTAAAGAGGAAGTTTAATACAAAACTCTGTGCGGACATTTTCTTCGCTTTTAACGACAATTTCCCCGCCGTGTGAAACAATAATTTGCTGCGAGAGATACAGTCCGAGCCCGGTTCCGATTTTTCGGAATTTTTTTGAAGCAGAATAATATTTATTGAATATAAGCCCTATTTCTTTTGGCGAAATTCCCTGCCCGTAATCAATAACCGATATAGTTATAAAATTAGGGATTTCGCCGATTTCGATATCAATATCTTTTTTGCTGTTGCTGTGGTATATCGCATTATTAATAAGATTTTTTATAACCCTCTCAAGCTGCATCGGATCAGCAGTAACCTTGATGTTCCGTCCGACTTTAAAGTTCACGTGAAGCCCTGCATCAGCAGCAATCGGAGAAACATCTTCAAGAATTTTTTCAATAAATTCATTAAGCTTGATATTTTCTTTTACAAGTTTAATCCCGCCATCTTTTATTTTGTAAGTTTCCAAAACAATTTGAACAAGATTTAAGAGTTCTTTATTGGAAATACTCATATTTTTGAGTGCGAGGCGCTGCTTGTCATTAATATCCCCGAACTTGCCGTCAAGGAAAAATTCCAAAATATTCGCCTCAGCAACAATCGGAACCTTAAGATCATGTGTAAGAGTAGCAACAAAATCTTCTTTCAAAGTTTCAATTTCTCTTTCGTTGGTCACATCCTTTATAATCATAACGTAACGTTTTTTGTTATCCTCAATTGAAAGCTTTATAGAACTTACCGTAAAATTTTTGGTAGAACTGTGTTTAATAAAAACATCCTTAGCATTCATTCTGTTAAGATTAATATTCTCATCATCAAACTGCATAAATTCGAGAATACTTTTGCCAATAATATTTGTCCCCTTAACACCGAACCAGCTGGTAATTTTCGGAGTAGCCCTGAGAATATGCATTTGTTCATTTATGATCAAAATACCGTCTGAGAGGGAATTGATAACGGATTCAAGAAGCTTATTCTGACGCATAAGCTCGCCCTGATACTCAATAATCATTTTTTCACGGTCATTAAGTGTTTCAACCATACGGTTAATACTATCGGTAACGTTTTGGTAAGTAGGATGCTCAAGTTTTTCAATTTTAGTAGACAAGTCACCGTATCTGATTGAGTTAACTGTATTGGTAACCGTACCTAAATAATCGTTAATTTTTGACCACCGCTTGTTAGTTTGACGAGTAATCAAAAATAACATTATAAAAACAATTATTATACCAAAATTAATTATATACCACAGCATATTTTACGTTGCGCACCTGAATTTATATATTTAACTAATTTAACTGTTTATGATATAATTATAGCAGATAGCTGCCAAGATGCTAATACTTTAAGAAAGTTAAACAAATGTTGAAATTACCAAAAACAATAAAATGGGTTATAACAGATTTTGATGGCGTTGTAACGGACAACTTTGTATATATTAACGATGACTACACAATGACAAGGCGTGTTAATTTTAAAGATATAATCGGTTTTTATAACCTTCACACTAATAATTATAAGATAGCGATTATATCAGGAGAAACAAACCCGGCAATAGATCTTCTGGCGAAAAAATTTTCCCTTGAAGAAGTCCACTGCCGTATCCACAAGAAAATTGACGTGCTTAAAGATATAATAAAAAAATATAAACTTACGAAAGAAGAGTACCTATATATCG
The DNA here is from genome assembly GCA_944325045.1 of Candidatus Gastranaerophilales bacterium. Classification (GTDB taxonomy): domain Bacteria; phylum Cyanobacteriota; class Vampirovibrionia; order Gastranaerophilales; family Gastranaerophilaceae; genus UBA1221. The sequence goes on along the minus strand of CALUYR010000097.1, from coordinate 2,865 downwards.
GAGATGACATAAATGATGCGGAATGTCTTGAATATTCAAAATATAAAATTACAGTTCCGCACGCCGTAGAGGAAGTAAAATCAATAAAAGACATACAAATAACCGAAAATAAAGCCGGATATGGAGCATTTAGGGAGGTTGCGGATTGTTTGACAAATTAAAAAAAATTATAAAGTCGGTAATACATCTCAGCGATAAACTTGACAAGTATGAAAAAGAGTCAGTAATACAGGCAATGCCGTCAGTTGCCTATGTAAACCGGGCAAAAAAATGTATTGAAAGATCCGATTATGCGGAAGCTGAGCGTATACTTGAAGAAGCAATGGAACTTCCGCAAGAAGATGCCCTCGTCTATAAATACCTGGGGATAATCTGCGAAAGGACCAAAAGACCGACAGAAGCAACTATCGCCTATAAAAAATCCGCTAATCTTGATCCACATGATAAGGAAATATGGCGGCTTTTAGGATTTGCGCTTGTAAATAACAATTTGTGCGATGAGGCAGTTGAAGCTTTTGAAAACGCCGACAAAATCAGCCCTAATAATACAGATGTTTTTGCGGGATGGGGCATGGCTTTTATGAAATTGAAAAATTATGAAGCAGCTCACGAAAAATTCATGGAAGCAGTCAAAATAAACAAATACAACTTCATGGCACTGCTTCTGGCAGGCGTAATGGAAGTTAGAACCGGACATTACAACGAGGCGGAATCAAAGTTAAATTTTCTTGCAAACGTATGCCCTAACGAAACAAATACCTACGAATATGCTAATCTTAAATATATAAAATGCGATTACGATAATGCAATACACTATGCGAAAAAATCCATAGAATACAATAAGGGAATGCTTCCTTCCTATCTTTTACTCGGAAAGCTTTATGCAATAAAAGGAATGAAAAAAGAAAGCCTTGAGACATATCAAAAAGCTTATGAAATGAATTTACTTTCGCCTAATCTGTTTTATGACTGGGCCGTAACACTTCAGATCTTCGGCGAGTATGAAATGGCTAAAATTAATTTCCTTAAAGCTCACGAATACGCCCCGGAAGAAAGCGAGCTTACAGCCGGGATTGTTCTTATACATGCCCTTTTGGGTGAAAATGAGGAGGCGCAGCTTCTTCTTAAAGATCTAAAAAACATTGACAAATCGTGTTATATATATGTAAAAGCCTTGGCTGTACTGGATTATAACAGAGGTGAATATGAAAAAGCACTTGCAGGATTTAAGTCATTAGAGGATAAAATGTTTTTTGATAATACACTTAACTTATTCATTGCACAGTGTTACGAAAACCTGAATGACGTTCCAAATGCAAAAAGTTACTACGATAAAGCATTACTCAACGGGTCTGATAACCTTAAAATTTATGCGGCGTACTCACACTTTTTGATAAAAATAAAAGAATTTGCTGATGCGCAGAGGAAACTTGCAAGAGGTTTGAAACTGGATGAAAACAATACAGAATTGTTAAATCTGTTTTTTTATGTAAATTACATACTTGTCAAACAAAATAATTGCGAATATAATATTAAAGAAGCACTGTCAGCGGCAGAAAAAATCAGGAAGATTGACGCGGCAGAGTTTAAATACGCGGAAGAACTTTCTGACTTGGAGAATATAGCGAAGAACAGGTAATAAAATTGAGAAAAATCATTGTTCAGAAATTTGGCGGAACATCAGTAGCCGACACAGAAAAGATAAAGAATGTTGCCCGTACCGTAATAAAAGAAAAAGAAAACGGTAATGACGTAGTGGTAGTAGTATCCGCAATGGGGCATACCACAGATTACCTGGTAAAAATGGCTAAAGAAATATCATCAGCCCCTTCCGGCCGCGAGATGGATATGCTTTTATCAACCGGAGAAGGGGTTTCAATAGCCCTTCTTGCAATGGCGATACAGTCCTTAGGGTATGAAGCCGTAAGTTTTAACGCAATGCAGGTTGGAATTTTAACAGAGAACATACATACTAAGGCAAGAATCATAAAAATTGAGACAGAAAAATTAAAAAAGAATCTTAGTGAAGGTAAAATAGTTGTGATTGCAGGTTTCCAGGGAGTAACCGGGGACGGAGAGATAACAACACTTGGCAGAGGCGGCTCAGACACTTCAGCAGTAGCACTGGCTGCGGCGCTTAACGCAGAACGCTGTGATATATACACTGACGTTGAAGGCGTTTATACAACAGACCCGCGCGTTGTGCCAAATGCCTCAAGACTTAAAGAGGTTTCTTACGAAGAAATGCTTGAACTTGCGCATGCCGGAGCAAATGTTCTGCACCCGAGAAGCGTTGAAACAGCAAAATTAAACCACGTACCGCTCAGAGTAAGGAGCAGTTTTAAAACAGATAATTTAGGTACATTAATAGTAGGAGTTAACAATATGGAAATAGATAAGCCGGTTACAGGTGTTGCTGCGGATTTATCACAGGCAAGAATTGTTGTGTGCGATGTACCGGATATTCCCGGCCAGGCAGCTAAGATTTTCTCAAAATTAGCCCGGGAAAACATTTCTGTTGATATGATTATTCAGTCATACGCCAGAAAAGTTTCTAACACAAACGACATTGCATTTACAATAGAAGCGGCAGATACTGACAAAGCGCTTAAAACGTTAAACGGGATTAAATCAGGAATTAATTGCGGAGATATCCTTGTTAATTCTGAGATTGCAAAAGTATCTATTATCGGCGCCGGGATGATCGACAGACCGGGTATTGCCTCTGCAATGTTTGAAACACTTGCTAGCCCGAAAATAAAAGTTGATATAAAATCTAAGGCCGCTGGCTTTTTAAGAGAAATCGGAAAACATGTTAACTATGACGAGTATGTAAAATACTTTGCAAATTCTGACGAAATTATT
>CALUYR010000096.1 GCA_944325045.1 Candidatus Gastranaerophilales bacterium | reverse complement strand
GGGAGCGAAGGTCAAAATGAACGGCAGCAAAGCGAGTGAATGGCGGCCTGAGCAATAAGAAAATCCAAGACAGCGGATTGATAATCCAAAATAGTTATTTTAAAAACTAGGAGATTAAAAGAATGGAATTAAAAATTAAATGCGTTAATACGACGACAAGTTCAGATGGCTCCCAATACGGAAAGTTTGTAATCGAACCGTTGGAAAAAGGGTTCGGTACAACAATCGGTAACTCTTTAAGACGCGTATTATTATCAAGCCTTGAAGGTACTGCCGTAACATCAGCAAGAATAGAAGGCATTACGCATGAATATACGGCTATTCCTGGTGTATTGGAGGACGTAATAGATGTAATGTTGAATCTGAAAGGATTGGTCGTAAAAACAGAATCATCCGAACCACAACATTTACGTATAGACGTAGATAAAGCAGGCGCTGTTCTAGCAAGTGATATTCAATTACCTGCCGGAGTAAAAGTAGTAAATCCGGATTGGCTAATTTGTACAGTGGCAGAAGGCGGAAGTTTCCATGCCGATATCATAGTAGAAACCGGTAAAGGCTATGTACCGCACGATGTTCCACGTGATTCAAGAGGAATTTCAATAGATGTGTTGCCTATAGATGCAACATTCATGCCTATTAAAAGAGTTAGCTATAATGTCGAAAATACCCGCGTAGGGGATTCAATTGATTTCGATAAGTTAACATTGGAAATATGGTCAAATGGTTCAATAGAAGTAACAACAGCATTAAGTCAGGCATCAAACTTGTTGATTGACCACTTTATGCAAATAGCCTCAATAACCGGCCAACCAGTTACAACACCTGTAGCAAGCATTGAAGAAACAGAAGCTGAAGACGAAAATGTTCCAAGTATGACAATAGAAGAACTTGAACTTTCTGTAAGAGCATACAACTGCCTTAAACGTGCAAGCATAAACTCAATGGCAGAATTGTTGAAGAAATCCGAACATGATTTGCTTAATATCAAAAACTTTGGTAAAAAATCTTCGGATGAAGTAATCGAAAGATTACATCATTTTGGCTTAGACCTGGCTCCAAATCCGGAAGTGGAAGAAGAAATAGGTTAGAATTACAGGTAAAGTTAACCAGAAAAAAATTAACCCAAGAATAATAAGAAAATAAAACTATAAGGAAACGTAAAAATGAGACACATGACAAAAAAACATACGCTAAGCAAAGCAAAAGATCAACGCGATGCATTGCTGCGTGCTTTGGCAACAGAGCTTTTTGTGCATGGTGAAATCAAAACAACTATGGCTCGTGCAAAAGCATTAAGACCATACGCTGAAGCGATTATCACTCTTGCTAAAAAAGGCGATCTACACGCTATTCGTCAAGCTGCCCGCCATATTTACAACAAAGAAACAGGTAAGTTTATAGACCTGAAAACCGGCGAAGTGTTTGATGAAGCAGTAAAAGATAAAAAATTAGCACCGCAAACAGTTTTAAGAAAACTATTTGTGGTAATCGGTAAGCAGTATTCAGACCGTAAAGGCGGCTATACAAGAATATTCAGACTTCCGCCAAGACGCGGTGATGCTTCCGAAATGGCATTAATCCAATTGGTGTAAGCCATAATGCGATATGCTTTACGGGTTCAGTATATAGGGAAAAATTACGCCGGCAGCCAGCTTCAACTGGAAAACGGACTTCCGGTAGAAGGGATTTCCACAATACAATATGAACTCGAAAAGGCGCTTAGCACATTGATAAAAGATAATAACCGAAAACCGGACGATGATGAGTCTATAGACATGTCAAAGTCCGGCAAGGTTAAATATAACCGGCAAGTTAAGGCAATCTTTTCCGGAAGAACCGACAGCGGTGTCAATTCATTAGGACAAGTAGTTCACTTTGATACGCTGAAACCTATTGTTGCTTCAAAGTTTCTTTATCAGATGAACGAAATACTTCCGAGCGACATTTCTGTCGATAACCTAAAAGAAGTCAGTGATAATTTTCACGCTCAGAAATCCGCCAAAAGCCGTTATTACAGATTTGAATTTATAAACAGACGATGTAAAAACGCATTTGACGGCGATCTTCTGAGAATAAAATATCCCATAAATATCGAAAGGATGCAGCAGTCCTTAAATTATTTAATAGGAGAACATGATTTCACGAGTTTTAAAAGTTCCGGAACGCTGAACCCGAGCAAAGTTTGTACCTTAACAAAAGCTGAATGCCATAGAGCAGAAGGCGATAGAGTTATTATCGATATTGTCGGAAACCGCTTCTTGTACAATATGGTAAGAACAATAGTCGGTACGCTTCTTGAAATAGAGGGGCATAATCTGTCTCCTGAGCACATGAAAACTGTTTTGGAGGCAAAAGATCGGTCTAAAGCCGGTCAGACAGTTAGTCCGTATGGGTTAACACTTGTAGAAGTAACATACTAAAATAATATAAACGGAGAACATAGCATGAAAACATATTCAGCAAAACCTCTGGAAGTAGAAAGAAAATGGTATTTAATTGATGCTGAAGGCGAAATTTTAGGTCGCTTGGCATCAAGAATTGCCAATATCTTAAGAGGTAAGAATAAACCTGAATACACTCCAAACGTTGATACCGGTGATTTTGTCATTGTAATTAACGCAGACAAGGTTCGTGTAACAGGTAAAAAAGAAACTGATAAAATATATTTACACCATACCGGTTATCCGGGCGGTTTAAAGAGCGCAAGCTTTAAAGAATTGATGGAAAAAGACGGAACATTGGCATTGGAAAAAGCTGTAAAAGGCATGCTTCCGCACAATACACTCGGCGCAGAACAGTTAACAAAATTGAAAATCTATGCCGGCAGTGAGCATCCTCACGCTGCACAAAAACCAATTCTGTTAGAAAAGGAGGCTGAATAATGGCAGATAAAGAAATTATGGCAACCGGCCGCAGAAAAACCTCTATAGCAGTTGTAAAGCTTGTAAAAGGTAAAGGCAGAATTTTCGTTAACGGAAAGACTTTAAAGAACTATATCGGAAACAGACCGGCAGTTGAAATGTTAGTGTACAGACCGCTTGTTTTAACAGATAACCAGGAAAAATATGATGTAAGAGTTAAAGCTGTAGGCGGCGGTGTTGTTGCACAATGCGGTGCAATCAGACACGGTATTTCAAGAGCTTTGGTTAAAGCAAATGAAGAATACAGAAACGTGTTAAGAATGGAAGGTCTTTTAACCCGTGACCCGCGTGTTAAAGAACGTAAAAAATACGGTAGAAAAAGAGCTCGTAAGAGATTCCAATTCTCAAAACGTTAATCTTGCAGAAAATCAAAAGGCGGTTCAAATCAACCGCCTTTTATATTTTATAAAAAATTTATTTCCAACAAGGGTTATCATCTTTGATTTCCCAGTTGTCAAATTCAATGAGAGATGAACAATAGTATGGTGAGTCTTTGGCTGCTTCGATTAATGTTTCTCTTGACCATTTATTTACTCTATATTCTGCTGGCGGGTTGCCAGATGTATACATTATAAAAGAATTTTTTCCGTCAATGTTAAAGGTGGAGGTACTCGTCGCAGCTTCATTAATATTTTCGCAATATTTAATGTTTGGACAGAATATAAAATACGTCTCACAAGTTAAATTATCAGGTTCAAGAGGACAATCATTTATTTTCTGTAAATAAGCTCCAGTTCCGTTTGCAAATTTAATCAAGATACCAGCTTCTTTTTTTTCAACTTCATTTACTTTAATATACGGTTTAAAGTATATATTAAAATAATCCATCATAGAATTGGGATCGTTTGGCGTTATATAATCAAGCGAGTCTACAGTTTTTATCATTGCTTGAGCATTATAAGTTTGGCTTGCTTGTTGTATCAAGCTGCTAAAATGTTTAAGTCGGACAGCAGTGACTTTTTTCTGATAATTTTGCAAAAGCGTAGGCAAAGTCATCGCGGCGACAACCCCGATAATGCCAAGGGTGATTAAAACTTCGGCGAGGGTAAAAGCCGCCTTGTGGGTGGCACAGCCACCTCTTACCTGACGCTTCGCTGTGCGAAACGTAGAGGTTATATTGTTATTGTTTCCCTTGGTCGGTATAATGTATTGTTGGTAAGATCCTGAACCAAGTTCAGGATGACATAACTGCTTTGGCAACCACCCGGTCTCGCTTTCTTTTTGGGGGACAAAGTCCCCTCTTACATAACGCTTCGCTGTGTTGGACGCAGAGGATATATTGTTAATTTTTTCCTTGGTTGGTATAATGTAACGTTGGCAAGATCCTGAACTTACTTTTTCTTTAGCGGAAAGAAAAAGTAAGCAAAAAGAAAGCAAGACCCAAGAGGTGCCGGAAAACTGGCCGTTTCCCTGCACCTCACGGGTTTCGCTTAGCTTCACCCTACCGAAAATCCGCAGTTCAGGATGACATTTCCTATTCGTACCACTAGAAAATCCTGTAACGTTTCTTCTTTTAAAATCCTCAAAAATGTGTGTATAGCGTTGTCCCGACACGAACAATTTGCCGCAATGGCCATGAGACAAGCGTTTTAGGTGTAGTTTAGCCCCCCCCCCCTCGGTGGAAATCGGCACTATGATTGAATTTTAGCATATTTTAAAATCCTCCGTAAAATTATAACTTCCATTTATATTATAACATATTATTAAAAATTTATGCAAGCGTGGTTATTTTTTCTCAGGTATTATTAAGAAATTTTAATTATCCATTTTCCATAAACGCAATTTTTTTTATATATATTTTTTATATATAATATATATTAAAGAAAGGAGATAATATGTCATTTTTTTCAGTTAACCAAAATCATAATCCTGCCTATACAAGAAGGGATTCCTTAATGACCGGGCAAAATTCAAATGTCAATAAGGATTCATTAAAGTTAAAGCAGAATTCTATTTATGCCAACAATGATTCCATTCCCGCAAAGCAAAAGCCTCAAGAGAAAGATGGGTATGATTACTCGGTAGTTTTAGACGGTATAATGCTAAATTTAAACACAAGCGATAAGACGAGCTGGAGTAGAAACATTTTTGAAAAAGAGGACGGAACGTTAATGTCCCAGTACACGATCAAAATGGTTTCAGAAGAAGGTGTTGAAGAGTTGTGGGCGCTGCCTGCTCAGGAAATTAGCCGTCAGGGCGTTCCTAAAAATCTGGAAGAAAATATTAAAGCCGGTTTGACATTTGAAAATGGCGTTATAAAAGCTACTAAACAAAAATAAATGTATGAATATATGTAAGGCTGTCGAAATATATTCTTGTTCGACAGCCTTTCCCGGTAACATTTCGTAAATAAATTTTGAAAATTAGTATTTTTATGCTAAAATCAATTTACGAATATGTAACAGATTAAAATAGGGGAATATTATGATTTCAGTTAATGACTTAAAAACAGGCCTTACACTAGAATTAGATAACGGACTTTGGTCAGTTGTAGAATTTTTGCATGTAAAACCCGGTAAAGGCGCTGCTTTTGTTAGAACAAAGTTAAAAAACGTAGAAACAGGGCAGGTTGTAGAAAAGACTTTCCGTGCCGGTGAAAAGGTCGGGAAAGCTACCTTGGATAGACGTGAAATGCAATATTTATACAAAGAAGGTTCCGAGTTTGTCATGATGGATATGGAAACATACGAACAACTCCAGGTTCCGGCAGATCACATCGGTGATGGCGTTAAGTACTTGAAAGAAAATATGATAGTACAGGTCTTATTGCACGAAGGCCGTATTATTGGGGTTGATATTCCTGCACACGTAGTTCTCGAGGTAACTGATACTCCTCCTTCCGAAAAAGGAAATACAGCTCAGGGCGGCACTAAACCGGCTACTTTGGAAACCGGGGCAGTCGTTAACGTTCCGTTCTTCATTTCAAACGGCGATAAGATCAGGGTTGATACAAGAACAAACGAATACCTCGACAGAGCATAAGCTGTTTTTTGTATGTGTTTAGTTAGTGCCAAATTTTTGTCTATGACGCTTAAACAACTCAAAAAGAGTTTTAACCCGCTTATAAAGTTGGATAATTAATACAGAAATGCTTTTGACCCGGTGTCTCAGGCAAAGTAAAATAATTTACATAAGAAAGGCTAGAAATGAATTTTGATATAGATTATATAGAAAAACTTTCTAAAGTGTTGAAAGAAAATGAGTTAACAGAAATATCTTTAGAAGACGGTGACAGCGCAATAACAATCAGAAAAGATGTAATAGTTGCGCCAACCGCAGCCGTTCCTGCGGCTCCGGTTCAGCCGGCAGCAGCACCTGCGCCTGCAGCGTCTGCCGAAAGCCCTAAAGCAGAAACGAAAAAAGGTACTCCAATAGTTTCACCGATGGTTGGTACATTCTATTCAGCACCTTCTCCGGATAGCGATCCGTTTGTTGAAATCGGAAAAAACATCAATAAAGGTGATAAAGTTTGTATTATTGAGGCTATGAAATTAATGAACGAAATAGAATCAGAAATTTCAGGCAAAGTAGTTGAACTTTGTGTTCAAGATGGCCAGCCGGTTGAGTTTGGCCAGGTTTTAATGTATATAGAAGAGTAAGGTAATTAATTAAAATGAGAAGAGTTTTTATGCAAAAACTCTTCTCTGTTTGTTAGGGATGATATTATGTTTAGAAAAGTTTTAATCGCCAATAGAGGCGAAATAGCTGTAAGAATTATAAGAGCATGCAGGGAATTAGGTATCCCAACTGTTGCAATATATTCACAGGCTGATGCAAACTCACTTCATGTAAGGCTTGCAACAGAAGCCTACTGTATCGGCCCGGCTCAGAGTTCAAAAAGTTACCTGAGTATTCCGGCAATTCTTTCGGCAGCTGATGTTGCAGGAGCAGACGCAATTCACCCGGGTTACGGATTTATGTCTGAAAGAGCTGATTTTGCCGAGATTTGCGAAAAACAGGGAATAAAATTTATCGGGCCTTCAGCCCAGGCGATGAGAAAAATGGGAGATAAAGCAACCGCTCGTCAGACTATGATTGAGAATGAT
>CALUYR010000095.1 GCA_944325045.1 Candidatus Gastranaerophilales bacterium | reverse complement strand
GGCGACAATACCGATAATCCCGAGGGTGATAAGCACTTCAGCGATGGTAAACGCGGACTTGCGAGGCGAGCGGTAGAATGGTGAAAAAACCTCAGGGAGAGTAAATGCAGCTTTGTGAGGCGAGATGTAGAATGGTGAAAAAACTTCAGCGGGAGTAAGTGTAGCGAAGCGCAATGAACGACTTGTTCGCGTGGCATACTTTTTCTTTATCACAAAGAAAAAGTATGTAAAAAGAAAGCGAAACTGAGTGGTTGGCCAAGCAGTTATGTCATAGTGAACATGATTCAGGATCTTCCCCTCGATACGTAGCCTCCACGGCCGCCCAGCTAAAAAATTATGCATAAAAATCCTCCATTATTTCTAAAAAATTTACAGCACAAATTTTCGAAACAGAAAAATTCCGTCTAAAATAATCCGTTTCAATACAAAATCTCCGGATAAGATAAACTAATCCAGCAACAACTTCACCCCGAAACCATTCTAAAAAGGAATTATACCAGACAAAAAACGTAATGCAATTACGATAAACCCGCGCTGCACAAGGGATTACGCCCTTAGTCTGCCCCCCCCCCTATCAGGGAAATCCGCACTATGATTGAGTTTTGCATGTATCCTCCGGTTTTGTTTGGTACTTACTTTATTATTATAAATGTTTTTTCGTATTTTTTCAAGACTATTATCTTAAATATTGAAAACAGCTTTGTTTACTTTGATTTCTGTTTGTTATAATATTTGATTATACAGATATAATTAGTAGAGGGAAGTATAAATGCAAGTATCAGTTAATTGGTTAAATGAATTCGTAGATTTATCAAATGTAGATGAGGCACAGCTTGCGCACGAGCTTACTATGAGCGGGCTGGAAGTTGAAGCAATTGAGCATGTTGAACCTAAGTTTACAAATATTATAACAGTCAAAATAGAAAAAATTGATGCCCATCCGAATTCAGACCGGTTACATCTTGTTACAGTCAATACCGGTTCAGGCTTGAAAACTGTTGTTTGTGGTGCACAAAATATTAAAGAAGGCCAAATAGTACCTTATGCCTCTGTAGGAAGTCAGGTTCTTGACCGTAAAACCGGAGAAACATTTACGCTGACAAAAGCCGTTATAAGAGGTGTCGAATCCCAGGGCATGTTGTGTTCTGCCGATGAATTAGGCTTGAGTGAAAGGAATTATCAGGAAGAGGACGGTATCCTTATACTTAACCGCTTCATCCCAGATGTTCAGATAGGCCGGAACCTTTTGGATGTTATTGATTTTGAAAAAGATACCATTATTGATGTCGCTCCTACTGCTAACAGAGGAGATCAGATGTCTGTTATCGGTGTTGCCAGAGAGTTAAGTTCATTGTTCAATACTGCTTTAAAATTCTCGCCGCTCGAAGCCTCAAGAGATTTGTCTACTGATAAGTTTAAAGTTGAAATTATTGATAAAGATGTTTGTAAGTACTATTCAATCGGGGTTTTGAAAAATATAAAGATAAAACCTTCTCCTGAATGGATGCAAAAAAAGCTTATATCTTCAGGTATCAGGTCAATAAACAATGTTGTGGATATAACCAATTACGTACTTCTGGAATACGGCTGTCCGCTCCATGCGTTTGATTTGAATAAGCTGGACGGCTATCTTTGCGTAAGACGTGCAAAAGAAGGTGAAAAGCTTGTCACACTTGACGGTGTGGAACGCGATTTGACGAGTGATAGCGTCGTTATTGCAACAAAAGATAAACCGGTATGTCTTGGCGGTGTGTTCGGCGGTTTAAACTCGGAGATTGACGATAATACGACTTCAATCGCTCTGGAAGCTGCATATTTTACCCCGGCAAGTAACAGAAAAAGTTCACGCAGCGTAGGTTACAGAAGCGAGGCTTGCGCAAGATTTGAAAGAGGTATTGACATTGAAGCTGTTAAGCCTGCCTTAATGCGCGCAATGCAGCTGCTTGTAGAGTTAGCTGACGCAGAAATCGTCGGAGTTGTTGAAGCCGGCGAAAATCGGCTTGAACCAATCGAAATTACTTTAAGATATTCTCAGGTTACAAAGCTGCTGGGCTGCGAAATCGCTCCTGAAAGATGTGATTCAATACTTTTAAATCTGGGATTTAAAAAACTTGGCGGAAATATTGCTGCTGCTAAATTTTTAGTTCCGTCTTTCAGGGCTTAGGATGTAAATAGAGAAGTCGATTTGATTGAAATAATCGCTAGGATTAACGGTTATGATAAAATTACTCCGACCCTGCCTGATAAAACTATGGCGCCTGAGATTTCTCTGGAAGAAAAAGTTATTAAAAAAATTCACAGCCTTATGCTCTCGTCAGGGCTTAACGAAATAATAACAAGCTCATTAATAGGTAAACCGCTTTTAGACAAATACCTGATATCTTACGACGACGAAAAGGCTGTAAAAGTTTGTAATCCTGTAAGTGAAGAATGTACTATGCTTAGACAAACTCTGGCTGTTTCTGTGCTTAACTGTATGAAATACAACTACGACAACGGACAGAAAAATTTCTGGGCTTATGAGCTTGGAAAAACTTACCAGATAGAAAAAAATGCTGACTTGAAATTCTCTGGAGTTAAGGAAACTCAGGTTCTTGAAGGTATTGTAACCGGTGAAATCGAAAATTCTAAGTGGCAGGTTAAATCCCAGCCGGATTTCTATACTGTTAAAGGTATTGTTGAAAATCTTTTCAACGAGTTCGGGGTTGAAAAACGTATAAAACTTGTTCCTTTCGAACAATCAACTTTGGCTAAAACCCATTCCGTACTCCACCCTTACAGAAGCGCTGCTATCTGTCTTTTGGGCAAAAACCTTACAACTATCGGGTATATAGGCCAGATCCATCCGGTTCTGAAAGATAAAATGAAGTTAAATCAGGATGCATTTATATTCAAAGTCGATGTTGATGCTCTAATATCTGTTGTAAAAGAAACTGTTCCAAGATTTAAACATCTTCCTCAATTCCCTGAAGTTCGCCGTGATTTGGCTTTTGTAATCGCTGAAAACGTCTCGTTTGAAGATATTCAGAAAACTATTAAAAGCGGTGTTCAGCAAAATGTGTACAGAGGCTGTGAAGTGTTTGATGTTTACCAGGGTGACAACATCGAAAAAGGTTATAAAAGTATAGCTGTCAGAATAAAAATGCTGGACGAAAATGCAACTTTGACCGATGATGTTATTGAAAGAAATATGCAAAGTGTCAGGGAAAAATTACAGAAAGCTTATGCTGATATTTCTTTCAGGGAGTAACTTATGAGAAAATTCTTCTTTACAATCCTGCTTTTATTCATGCTTAGCTGTAATGTTTTTGCTGCAAATGTTATACCTGATGCAGTAAGCTTGAATAATACAAACACATTAGGCGTATACCAGGTTGGGCATTCTCTTGTGCTTTATACCGACCCGGATGAGAGGTCTCAGGTCAAGCAAAGAATAATATGGACTAAAGATGACGTTGTTATTCCGCAAAATCTAAAGCTGACAGATCTGTTTGTGCTTTATCTTGAAAATAAAGACCTTGCGCTGATGGCAGTGACTGACGAAACCGATGAGTGGGTGGAAGTTATCTATGACAACAGCACCGGGCAAAAAGGCTGGATTAAGAAAGATGATCCTTATAAATTCAATACCTGGATGAATTTTTTCAGCATGTACGGAAGAAAGTACGGTTTGACGATTCTAAAAGGCTCCCCGGAAAGCGTTAATAATATGTACGGCTCAACGGATGATAACGCTAAAGTTATATCTACTATAAATAAACAGCCTGATATGATCAATTTGAACGTAATCCGCGGGAATTGGATGCTTGTGACGGTTGTTGATGTTGACAGAACTCCCAAAACCGGTTATATAAGATGGAGAAGTGACGACGGGGTAAAATATTTGTTCCCGAAATTTAACTGATTTTTTTGAGCCGGCTCCGGTAAGAAAAATTTACAGTAAGATCTGGGTTCCGATTAAAAATCTGTGGCTGTCCTCCATGTTATCATTTTGGCAATATATATAGTTTAAAATTAATCTGAGCGCCTGCCCTTTGATAAAGTAGTTTATTCCGGCCGTATACTCTCTTCGCATATCGCCCGCAACATCTCTGTTAGGATCAAACTGATCGTATCTTCCGATAATTTGCAGCCGCGGATGAATTTTGTAACCTACTGTTCCGTAGAATCCCGAGGCCTTTTGGTCCACTACATAACTTCCGTTATATCCGTCGGCAGCTGCAAGTTCAAAACTTGTCCATAATTTTTTATACTTATACCCCAGATATAAACTTCCTACAGTATAATTTGTATGATTATGCCCTGCGTTCAGACCGCCTCCAATGATAAGCCTTCCATATTTGCCGTCGGTTTTTCCCAGCGGTTTGAGATCCACCCATCCGGTGAACTCCGGGCCGGAAAACCAGTCGTGAAAATATCTGTCAGAACTGTTAAATGCGAGGTTATAGTCAATAAGGTCGAAACTTCCGATAAGCCTTACGCCAAGCGCCCTTGTTGAACCAAAATTTCTCGATAATTGCGACCGCATAATAAAAGGTAAAATATAAGAACTTGAACCACCTTCTTTACCAACCTGGTTTCGTGAATACCCAACAACAATTTTGTGGTGCGGGATTGAGCTGTTAATTAAATATGCATCCGCAAAAAAATTCTGCATGTAATTTCTTTCGCTGGAACCGCGCGGGTTAACAACTACTTTGAAATCAGTTTTGGTGCCGCGGATTTTTCCTATTGCCCCCAGCTGTATAAAACCAAAGTCGTATGATGTATCATAGTCTGCGCCAACCCAGTTTGATGACAAATATCCGTTATATGCTCCGTAATATTGTACCTTGCTTACCGGCCCTTTTTTAGGATGGAATGTCAGTTCCTCGCTTAAAAGATATGAAGGAATATCCGTACGGATAATATCTCTTGCAATCATTTTCCCGAGAAGTGTGTCTTCATCAATCTTGTTGTCATCATTTTTATCTAAATCAAAGTTATTAAAAAAGTTAAATTCAGATTCTATATTCCCTACCATTTCTTTTATTGGCTTCTTAGGCGGCGAATATGACTGGATTTGATTGTTGTTCTCCGGAAGAGAGTCATCTATCGCTTCTAAATCAACATCCTCTTCATTATTGTGTTGTTGTTTATTATAATTAGGATTTTTCTCTGTTTCTATCATTAAATTTTCACGGTTATTACCCCCAAAAGTTTTTGGCGGAAGCTCAAGCCGGATTTCCTCCATAGAAGAGTTCTCCTCCGGGCTGTTTTTTGCCAAAACATCGTTCTGAGAAAGAATTAAGACTAATGTAAAAAATATAATTCCGATAAACCTGTTCACAAATATTAATTATATCATAAAATACTTGATTTTCATGATTTTTTTATAGTATATTTTTATTATGACAAATGTAACAAAAAACAGCCGATTAGTAAAAGTAAAAGCCCCTATTGTAGAAGCCCTGAAACAAGCTTATGAAAACCCAACGTATCAGTTTCATATTCCCGGTCATACAAAGGGAAACGGTGTGCTGCCTGAATTTAAGAAATTAATAGGGAATAAGGCGCTTTCTATAGATACAACAGATGAATTTGATAATTTGGGAACGCTTCATCCTGCAACCGGCCCTATAAAAGAAGCGCAGGAATTGGCGGCTAAAGCCTTTGGTGCAAAGAAAACGTTTTTCCTTTTAAACGGTTCTACAGCCGGAAACCTTGCAATTGCTATGGGGTTAACTAAGAAAGGTCAGAGGATTTTAACTAATAGAAACTGTCACCGTTCTGTTTTAACAGGCATGATAATATCAGGTGCCGAGCCTTTGTGGTTAATACCTAAAAAATTCGATGAGTGGGGAATTTGGGGGAATGTTACGCCTGAAAGTGTCGAAGAAATGCTTGCGGCTCATGACGATGTTTCCATGGTGTGGATTACTAACCCTACTTACGAAGGTGTTGTTTCTGATATAAAATCTATTGCTTTAGTTTGTAAAAAATATAAAGTACCGCTTATTGTTGATGAGGCGCATGCTTGTTTATGGAATTTCAGTAAACATTTGCCAACCTCTGCATTACAGCTTGGTGCTGATGCTGTTGTTCATTCTCTTCATAAAACCGGCGGCAGCATGAGCCAGAGTTCAATGCTTCATATAGCTCAAAACTCTATGCTTGACGTTGATGCAGTAGAAAAATCATTAAAACTTTTGCACACAACAAGTCCGTCGTTGATTTTACTTGCAAGCCTTGATGCTGCCAGAGCTAACTTAGACAGTACAAGAGGCAGAAAACAGTTAGAACGTGCTATTGCTAATGCAAAATATCTTAGACGCGAGATTGAACAATTGGAGCATATACATGATTTGAAACCTGATTTCGGGTATTTGACAGATGTTACTAAAATTTTTATCCGTGACGACAGATTATCCGGGAAAAGGCTTGAATCTATTCTCGAAATTGATTTTGGTATTGAAGTTGAAAGTGCATCGGACGCAGGCCTGCTTTTGCTTTCCAATTTAGGAAATACACGTGCGGATATGGAATATTTGGTAAAATGCCTGCAAAAAATTGACAGTTCAAATTATTCAGATATTTATTACCTGGAAAAGAAAAAACACATGCCAATGCTTACTCCGGAAATTAAAATGAGTTTAAGAGAGGCATTTTATTCTGAAAAAGAAACTATTCCAAAAGACTTGGCTATAGGAAGAATTTCAGCAGAAGTAATTGCGGAATGTCCTCCGGGAATTGCTATCTTGTTACCCGGAGAACTTATTACGGAAGCGCATTTACCTTATTTGACGGATTATGACTTTATTGAAGTAATAAAATAAATTTATTGAAATCTAATTGTGTTTATCAATGTCAACCTTGAAAAAGGGGGTAGCGAACCTCAAGGGAGACAAGGATTTACGCCTAATGAGTCAATGTTTGAGCCCCAAGCTACATTAACCCCATGTCATCCTGAACTCGTTTCAGGATCTTACTATCGTAATATTACAACGAGCCCAGAAAACATCAACAATATACCCT
>CALUYR010000094.1 GCA_944325045.1 Candidatus Gastranaerophilales bacterium | reverse complement strand
AGGATATATTGTTAATTTTTTTCTTGTTTGGTATAATGTAACGTTGGCAAGATCCTGAACCAAGTTCAGGATGACATAACTGCTTTGGCAACCACTCAGTCTCGCTTTCTTTTTGTGGGACAAAGTCCCCTCTTACATAACGCTTCGCTGTGTGAAACGCAGAGGGTATATTGTTAATGTTTTCCGCTAAAGAAAAAGTAAGTACAGGATGACATTTCCTATTCGTACCACTAGAAAATCTGGTAACGTTTCTTCTTTTAAAATTCTCAAAAATGTGTTTATAGCGTTGTCCCGACACGAACAATCTGCCGTAATGGCCAAGGGACAAGCGTTTTAGGTGTAGTTTAGCCCCCCCCCCCTCGATGGGAATCGGCTCTGTGATTGAGTTTTAGCATATTTTAAATCCTCCGTAAAATTATAACTTCCATTAAAATTATAGCATATTACCAAAACGTTTTCAATAGTGGTTTACTTAGCCTTATATACCAAATTCCTCTAAATTTATCATCCGGAAGTTTTCTGGCTGCTTTCCCAAAAATTTATGAGAAAAATGTCTGGTTTTGCGCAGGTGCTTACAAACTGTAAGATCCCGAAACAATGACATTATGACTATAAATTCCGGAATATTAAACTATTTCACCCTGTAAGTACCAGGTTTTGCAGCCGGAAATTTTTACGTCTAAAAATTCTCCTGTTCGGTCTGTGTCACAAGGAATATGAACAATTTTATTGTTTCTTGTTCTGCCTGTTATAATATTTTGTCCTTTGTGGTTTTCAAAACCTTCTATAAGTACTTCCATTATTTTCCCGAGGTATTTTTTATTAGACTTAAGGCAGTTTTCCCTGACTTTATCATTCAATCGTGCAAGTCTTTCGGTTTTTACATCTTCCGGAATGTATTTGTCGACCCATTTTGCCGCAACTGTTTTTTCACGCGGCGAGTAGGCTGCAGTATTTGAATAATCCAGTTCAAACTCATCAATTGCGCTTAGTGTATCCAGAAATTGTTCTTCTGTTTCACCAGGGAAACCGGCAATAAAGTCGCTGGTTATTGTAACATCAGGTACCATATCCCGGACTTTTTTTACGATTTGTCCGTAAGTTTCCCTGTCATAGCGGCGGTTCATTTTCTTCAGGACTTCGGAGTTCCCGGATTGCATCGGAATATGGAAGTATTCACACACCTTATCAAGTTCAACCGCTGTTTTGATAAGATCATCCGTAATATCTGTCGGATATGATGTGACAAATCGGATTCTGAACTTCCCTTCAATCGCGTTTATGTCTTTTAATAGGTCGGCAAGTCTGTAATTCTTATCTTTAAAGTCTTTCCCATAGCTGTCTACATTTTGTCCAAGCAGGGTGATTTCTTTAAACCCTGATTTTAGCGCGTCTTTTGCTTCTTTAATAATAATTTCCGGCTGTCTTGAACGCTCACGGCCTCTTGTATACGGTACAATACAATAGGTACAGAAGTTGTTACAGCCTTCAGTTATTGAAATCCAGGCGTTAACAGATTTTGCACGTTTAATTTCGTATTCTTTAGCTTTATCATCTTCAGTTTGATTTGTTTCAGTGCACTCGCAGACTCTTTCACCATTATTAACTCTTTTTATAATTTCTGGCAGTGAATAAATTTTATGTGTACCGAGTACAAAATCAAGATAAGGGGCCCTTTTAAAGGCTTCTTTAGCTTTTTGTTGTGCTACGCAGCCGCAAAGTCCGATTTTAATATTCGGGTTAACTTCTTTTTTTCGTTTTCCCCAGAACCCGATTAAACTAAATGCTTTATCCTCGCTAAGCTGGCGGATCGAACAAGTATTAACCATTAGTAAATCCGCTTCTTTAGGATTTTGGGTTTCACCGTAACCTAAAAAATCCAGCATTCCAAGCATTCTTTCCGTATCAGACTTATTCATCTGGCAGCCCATTGTTTCTATATATACTTTCGGCATAGTGCACATCCTTTTATTGTAATTCCAAAGTAATTTTATCATGAAAATAATTCTCCACAAAGATTACTCCAATATGCTAATTCGTATAAACGTTCAGAGAAGGTAAAATTTTTTCAAAAGTTTAAAATTATAACAGAGTCAGATGGGACTCGTAGAATTAAGGAGAATAAAGTATGAAAAAATTTCTTATGTATTTAGGTATGGCAGCATTTCTTGCAATTCCGGCACAAGGCGCTTTTGCCTGGCAGATTTCTGATTTAAACCCGCTTCCTTATATAGGAATAGGGCCGAATTACACCAAGTTCAGTTTAAATCCGTTTACAGGCTTTAGAAACTGCAACCCTTGCAAACGTGTTGAAAAGTGTAACCGTTGCGCACAAGCAGAACCAATGAAGTGCCCGACTTGCCAGAAAGCATTTGTGGAAGAAATTACCCCTGACTGTGGATGTAGAATCAGACATTACTAAATACTAATTATCAGGCGCCGGCATATATGCCGGCGCCTCTGATTGTAACCAGACTTGTTAGTTATTGTAGAAACTATATTACAGGAACATCAATCGGATCAACAAGGATGACTTCAAGTTTTTCACCTTTGTTAATTTGGACATCTTTTCCTTTTCTGAACAAGTCAGCGGCGCTGTCACCTATAAAGTAAGCTCCTCCGCCAATTCCGCCTCCGATTGCTCCAACCGGCACAGTAAGAATTTTTCCGTAACCGTTAATGAGGTCATCTCCGGTGTCAACGCCCCATTCAGTTGCGTTTTTTGCTATATCAACAGTTTTATCCCAATTTTGGCGAACCGCATCGCCGTAGCCTTTAGTTGTTGTAATTCCTCCGTCCATAGTCATATCAGGACGTCCGATTACAGATAACGTAAGCGGTAATTGCCTTCCGTTAGGGGTTACAACGTGGTCAAAGTCGAGGTACAAAATGGCACCCTTTGAAAGCCTTTTGGCTGGAACAACTTTTTTTACAGTCCCTCTGACAAGAGAACCTGACGGAAGTATTACGTCGCAGTCCGAGGTCTGGTCTGTTACAAGAATTGCTGCAAATTCGCTCCCTGCATTAGAAAAAGTTGATACAGGATTAAGCATTTCCAGCGTAAGTTTTGTGCCGGCAGGTATTCTTTTGGTTTTTGCATTAGCACTAAACGGAGCTGCAAATGATGTCTGTGCAGCTAAAAATAACGATAATATTATTGAAAAAATTTTTGTTTTCATTAAAACTCTCCTTATGCCAATTTATTTTAGTTGATTTTTGTAAAAAATGCAAGTATAATCACTTGTATTATTTATAAGGAGAAGATATTGGAAGAATACAAACACCAGTTGTACCTGCTTTGTTTATTAATAATAATATTGGGTGTAATAATCTTTGTAAATAAACCTGAGCTTTCATATTTTATCGTTAAGCATTTTCCCAAGCGCTACGCGGATGAAGATTGCAGTTTAATCCCTTATAAGCCCGGCAAACAAATTTGTTTTGGCAAAGATGCCGGGATAAGAGCAGGTTATTATGAAGCTTCAACATATTGCAGTCTTAGAGGAATGGAACTTCCGACAAGAGAGATAGCCTGGTATGTATGGATTTCTTCCGAAAACTGCCAGCGAGCATTTGCAGCGGCCGGCGAAATCCCGAAAAATAAACAGCAATTTATTAACTCCTGCTACAAAACTGATAATTGCAAGGTTTCGGCTGTCAAAATAAAAAACTACTGCAGCAATACGCCTGCAATTAAATTCCCAATAGCCTCCCAATATTACCGCGGAAATTTTTGGCTGAAAGATTCTGCCGATAATAAAAAACATTACTCCGTAAATTACTCTACCGGCACGGTTAACGCTTACAACAACAACTTTGACAAGCTTGGTGTAAGATGCGTGCTAGTCCGTGATGTTAAATAAACTTTTGTAACACCCCGCTTGCTTTTTTGTATCTTTTATGCTACACTCTCTTTTGTCAGAAAAGTTATAACCCGAATACGATTTCAAATAGCTTTAAACAGCGTTTATTTTGGCGTATTCATTTATTAAAAGATAATATGGCAAAATTTTTGTCCAGATTAGCTGAAAAATGTTATTAAACTAATTTATGAAAGGTAAATTTACAATGGATTCAGAAAAAAAAGAAGAATTAACAGTCGAAACTGAAGTTGTTGAAACTCCTGAAACAACTGATACTGTTGAAAATACAGAAGTTGTTGAAGAAACAGTTGAAGTTTCTGCAGAAGAAAAACCGTCAAGAAGCCAAAGAAAAGGCCGCGGCAGAAAACAAAGAATTGAAAACAGTGAAGAAAAAGTTCAATCAGAATGGACTGAAAGAGTTGTTCAAATCAGCCGTGTAACAAAAGTTGTAAAAGGCGGTAAAAAATTAAGCTTCCGCGCAATTGTTATTGTCGGAAACCAAAAAGGCCAGGTCGGCGTAGGCTGTGCCAAAGCTGCTGAAGTTATTATTGCTATTCAAAAAGCAATTGCTGACGGAAGAAAAAATCTTATTACAGTGCCTATTTTCAAAACAACAATTCCTCATCCGATTACCGGAAGATCAGGCGCAGGTGCTGTTATGTTAAGACCTGCCTCAGAAGGTACCGGTATTATCGCAGGCGGCGCTGTTCGTTCAGTTCTCGAGCTTGCAGGTATCGGTAATATCCTTTCTAAATCTTTAGGTTCTAAATCTCCGCTTAATGCCGCTAATGCTACTATGGATGCTTTGAAAAAATTAACTCCGTTTGCAGATGTTGCTAAAAGACGCGGTTTGACTATGGCTGAACTTTTAAATTAATTTGATTAAATACAAAATTATAAAGGAATAAATAAAATGGCTAAAAATGATTATAAACAAATAAAAATAAAACTTGTCAGAGGTTTGATCGGCGCTTCGGAATCTCAAAGAAAAGTTGTAAGAGGCCTCGGTTTAACTAAAAAAGATCAGGTTGTAGAACACTTTAATTCTCCTACAATAATGGGTATGGTAAATAAAGTATCCCATTTGTTGGAAGTTACAGAGTAGCAGGCCGGAAAAGTCCTTTACTAACTTGTAAAGATTAACCGGTTAAGTAATAAACATTATTTATTATATTAATTAAAATCAGAAAAGAGGAAAAATAAAATGGCAAACAAAATTACATTAGAAGATTTGAGACCGGCCGATGGCGCTACTCATAAAATTAAAAGAGTAGGCAGAGGCCGTTCATCAGGCCGCGGAAAAACATCTTGCCGCGGACATAACGGCGAAGGCCAACGTTCAGGCAGCGCTTCTAAAAGAGGTTTTGAAGGCGGTCAGATGCCGGCTTACAGAAGATTACCGAAATTGAAAGGCTTCCAGGTTATTAACCAGCGCAGATATGAAGCAATCAATGTCGGCAGACTTGAAGGTTTAGGCATGAAAGAAATCAGCCTCGAAACCCTTAAAGCAGCTCGTAAAGCTCATCCTTCAGCAGACGGGTTGAGAATTCTTGGTAATGGTGAAATAAAATCTGCTCTTACAGTTAAAGCAAGCTACGTTACACCGTCAGCTAAAGCTAAAATTGAAGCAGCAGGAGGAAAGGTTGAGTTAGTATAATGGCACAAATGCGTATGCCTTCTACCGATGATTTATTGTCAATGTGGCAAGCATCGGGGTTAAAACAAAAAATCATATTTACGTTTCTGATGATAGCGGCATTCAGATTTGGTGCCCAGTTGCCTTTATTTGGGATTAACAATACAGTGTTCTCAAATATTGCTCAGGGAAACAATATTATTGGTTTTTTGGATTTATTTTCCGGAGGCGCTTTGGGCAGTGTTTCCATATTCGCATTGGGAATAGGCCCATATATCACCGCCTCAATTATTGTCCAGCTTGTTTCTGTTGTTATTCCGTCACTGGAAAAACTTCAGAAAGAAGATGGTGAAGCAGGCCGGCGTAAACTTGCACAATATACCCGTTTGTTTACTGTTGTTCTGGCTGTGTTTCAATCATTAATTTTTATGTTATTTTTGAGACATCTGCCGGGAGCGATTGTTGCAAATGTTCCGCATCTTATGTTTTACATTAGTTCTATAACCGTGTTAACAGCAGGATCGGTACTTGTTATGTGGATTTCAGAACTCATTACCGAAAAAGGAATTGGTAATGGCGGCTCATTGATAATCTTCATTGGTATTTTGTCAGGAATTCCGGTATATACATCAAGAACTGCACAGATTGTAGCCCACAATACTGCAATGCAGGTTGGATTAGCAGTACTTCTGGCGATTTTCTTTGTTACAATGATTATGATTGTTGTTATGCAGGAAGCTGTCAGAAAAGTTATCATAATTAATCCTAAGCGACAAGTCGGAAACAAGGTTTACGGCGGAATGAACTCATATATTCCGTTCAAGCTTAATCCGGGAGGGGTTATGCCAATTATCTTTGCGATTGCAATTTTGTTGTTCCCTTCTACTGTTTTAAGCTTGGTCGGGCAGGCTAACTTTAAAAATCCGGCAGTGCAGGATTTTGTGGTTCGGCTTACACAATTTATGAGTCCGGACGGGATTACATATTATGTGCTGTACTTTTTGATGATTGTTGCATTAACATTCTTTTATGCTTCAATTATGCCGAATATGCAGCCTAAAGATATTGCTACAAATCTTAAAAAATACGGTTCTTCTATCCCGGGAATTAAGCCGGGCAGACCGACCGCTGAAGCTTTAGATAAAATCCTTTCTAAAACTACATTTATCGGGGCTTTAGGATTAGGTATAATAGCTTTAATTCCATCATTTGCAAGTTATGTTACGAATATCAAAACATTGCAAGGTATTGGAGCTACATCGCTTATAATCATGGTTGGGGTTGCTCTTGACTTAATTAATCAGGTTAGAACGCATTTATTGGCTAGAAATTATGAATCGTTCTTGAAAGAGTAATTTTTATATGGTATAAAGCAGTGCACAGAGGTCTTATTAAGGCCTCTGTGTTTTTATTGCCGTGGCATGTAAAAATCCCACTTGCAAAAATAAAAAAATGGTTTATAATAAAGAAAAAAGGAGGTAAAGTCATGGAAAAGCCAAGTATAGCAATGAATACGGGGGGGGGGGGGAACGAACCTCAAGGGAGACAAGG
>CALUYR010000093.1 GCA_944325045.1 Candidatus Gastranaerophilales bacterium | reverse complement strand
AGCCACGACGGCCTAAAGTGATGATGAGGCGGCCTTGGAGGTTCATAATATATCGGCGCCATGGTTACATGATTTCGGTAGCCGGCCCATATATTATTGTACGAACCCCGCACGCCAGTGCCATAAAAATTATTCTGAATGTAAGTATTTCCGCCGCAATTTCTTGTGCGCTCACGCCCGGACATGTAAAGCAATCTTGGAATTGATCCGTTAGTCATAGATTTATACCTTTCTCTTATACGTGTGTATATATATAAAGTATTTAATCTATAGATAATTGCTTTTTGAGTAAAATTTAGCTTTACATAACTTAATATTAAAAATAACAGTTAAATTTCCAACCCGCCGAACATTTCTAAGGAGGTAACTTTTTCAAGAAGCGGGTAGTCTTTTATCTTATTACTTTTTACAAAATTAATAGCCTCAGTACGCGCCATTTCTAAAATTTTAGCATCTTTAACAATATCTGAGAGAATTAGATCGGGCAAACCGCTTTGACGGGTTCCTAAAAATTCGCCCGGGCCTCTGAGCTGCAAGTCTTTTTCCGCAATAACAAAGCCGTCATTGGTTTGAGTCATAATATTTAAGCGTTCTCTTGTTTCTTGGGATTTTGAGGAAGAGACAAGAACACAGTAAGACTGGAGCGAGCTTCTGCCAACTCTTCCTCTGAGCTGGTGCAATTGCGAAAGCCCGAATCTTTCTGCATTTTCAATAACAATAACCGTTGCATTAGGAACATCAACACCGACTTCAACAACAGTTGTTGAAACAAGAATATCATACTTTTTATTTTTAAAATCAGCCATAACCTGATCTTTCTCGTCATTCTTAAGTTTTCCGTGAAGCAGTCCTATGCGGTACTGAGGGAAAATTTCATTCTGAAGTTTTTCTGCCTCTATAGTTGCAGCCTTAGCTGAGAGTGTTTCGCTTTCTTCAATCAGCGGATAAACAACATAAGCCTGACGGCCGTTTTCAATTTCCCGTTGAAGAAGCTCGTAGACGCCTCGATGAGAACTTGTAAGCGATGTTTTAATAGGCAGGCGCCCCTTAGGAAGTTCATCAATAATTGTCAGATCCAAATCTCCGTGAACGGTCATCGCAAGCGTTCTTGGTATAGGAGTTGCCGTCATTGTAAGCATTTGAGGATTTGTTGATTTTTTCTTCAGTAAATTTCTCTGCTTAACTCCAAATCTATGCTGTTCATCAACAACAATAGCTCCAAGATTATTAAAATCAACCTGATCTTGAATAAGTGCATGAGTCCCAACTGCAATATTTGTCTGCCCGTTCCTAAGATCAGTATGAAATTTTTCTCTGATTTTTTTACCATGAGATCCCAGAAAAAGTCCTACACTCAAACCTAACGGTGTCAGCCAGCTTACAAGATTATTGTAGTGCTGCTGGGCCAATATTTCTGTCGGCGCCATTAACGCACCTTGATACCCGTTTTCAACTGCCGCAAGCAGCATTATGCAGGCGACAACAGTCTTACCGCTTCCTACATCTCCTTGCAAAAGCCTTGCCATTGGTTTATCTGAATTTAGATCATTTAAAATTTCGTTGACAGCCTTCTTTTGCCCGCTCGTAAGCTCAAAAGGCAAACTGTCAATAAATTTACGGACAAGACCATTTTCTTTTATTTTTAAATTTAAAGCTTTATGGGTATTATTCTCTTCGCGCAAACGAACAAGTTTTAGCTGGAGTAAAAAAAGTTCCTCAAAAACAAGTGAAAATCTGGCCTGGTCAAGTTTTTCCATTGTTTCCGGGAAATGGATCTGCTCAACAGCTTCACGCTTATCCATCAGCCCTATGCGTGCTCTGATCTCATCAGGAATAACATTTACAATATAGTTTTTATAAAGGTTTATCGCATTATAAATAGCTTTTCTCAGAATCTTTATATTAAGATTTTCACAAACTGTGTAAACCGGAACAATTCTTGCAAGATTCAAATCAGACTTTTCCCCGGATAAAAATTCTCCGGTCATAATAGAGTATGTTGGTTTATCAAAAGTAAGCTTGTTAGTATAGTTATCGCGTTTGACAGTCCCCGACAGCATAATTCCTGCATTTTTAGGGAACTGTGACCTCATCCGCTCCTGCATAAATTTATTTGATTTAGCGTTAAAAAACGTCAACGGCAGTCGTCCGCTCTCATCTTCAACCAGCACCTTTGTAATCGAAAGGCCTTTGGGAGAATTATATATAGAAACACTTCTTATATACCCGAATACTGTTGTGGTTTCACCTTCCTTCAAACGGCTTATGAGAGTCCTGGAAGAATAATCAACATGTTTTCTGGGGAAATAGCATATCAGGTCATTCGCTGTGTAAATTCCAAGCTTATTGAGCAGGTAAGCAATCTTTGGGCCAACACCCTTGACATACATAACATCAACCTCTTTAGGATTTTTAGGTGTATCTGATTGCCCGGATTTACCGGGATCAGCTTTACCTGTCGATAACTCTGATTTAATAATCCTTACAAGAAGATCAATTGCCCGCCGTCTTTCAATAACTGACGCGCAAGGATAGTGTTCAAAAGTTTCAATTAAAACAGACCATTTGGGATTTTTTTCTGACTTTTTGTAATATTTTTTTGCTTCTTTACGGATAAATGACGAAAAACACTCTTGTTTTCCTCTGATATCAATATATCTGTGTTTAATTTCTACATCAATAGCAAGCTTTAGCTGCTCCAAATTCTCGATCATAAAATTATATTAGCATAAGAAAAGTTTTAAAACAAAATGTAAAAAGGCGGGATAAAACCCGCCTTAAACATTTTACATAGATTATAGAATCTACTTAATATTTGAGAAAGTCCAAGCATCAAAAGTCGGAGCTTCAGAAATTTTCATTTCTTTTCTGGTTTCGCCGGCTGTTGAATCATCGTGAGCGATCGGCTTGTACAATCTGTTGTAGTATTCAATAACCATACGGTCTGAATTGAAGTAAGCCTCAGAAGTTCTGATTGCCTGTCTCATCAAACGAGCCCATTCTGTTTTATTTTCGTAGTATGTAGGAATGATTTCGTTTTCAATAATGTTCATCAAGCACTCATGATCTTTCCAGTGACGTTCTTCCCAAGGCATTTCATCATCAAGTTCAGGGTATTCAACAGTGTAGCCATTGATACCGTTAAATGTACCTTCAACAGTCCAACCGTCAAATATAGAAAGGTGAACAGCACCGTTAGCATTAGCTGACATCCCTGAAGTACCTGAAGCTTCAAACGGACGAAGCGGAGTATTTAACCATATATCAGAACCGCGTTTTAACATACCTGACAATTGAAGTTCATAGCCAGGAAGAACAACAACATTATTCATGCTGTGAGAACGGTTCAACAATTTGTTAAACATTTCTTTGCCCATAATATCATCCGGATGGAATTTACCCGCGAAGATAATTTGAACTTTATTTTCATCCAAAAGTCTTGTAATACGGTCTTTATCCATAAGGATTAACCAAGCACGTTTGTAATCTGCAAATCTTCTTGCCCAGGTAATAGTCAATACATCAGGATTGAATCTCTTACCAGCAACGTTTGCAACATAGTTGAATAATTCAACTTTCATTTCGCGTTTAACAGCAAGAAGCTGCTCATCAGTTTTGGCTTCTTTAATACGATCATCCTGCCAATAGTGAAGGTTAACAGCGTTGGTAATAGCTCTGATAGGGCATCTGCCGTCAACCCATTCCCACATTTTGTTTGCAACAAGACCGTGAAGCTGAGATACAGCGTTCGCAATTCTGCTCATTCTCAATGCTGCAACTGTAAGCGAGAAGTTTTCACCGCCGAGGTTAACAGCAGTTTCACGAGAAGCGCCTGCAAAGAAGCCGCCTTCAAGAAGTGTGTCAACCCAGTGAACTTCATTGCCGGCTGCAACCGGAGTATGAGTTGTAAATACTGTACGTTTTTTAACTTCATTCAAGTCGCCGTTGTATTGTCTCAATAATTCAAATGCAGCAGGTAAAGCATGACCTTCGTTCATATGGATTACGTCAAAATTGTAACCAAGTGCCTGAAGGATTCTAACACCTGCAACACCGAGAACGGTTTCCTGTGCAATTCTTATTTTTTCATTTCCGTCATATAATTTATGAGAAATACTCTTAGCCCAATCACTGTTGCCTTCAATATCAGTTGTCAGCAAATAAACCGGGCAGGTTCCGAATAATTCCGGTCTTACTAATAAAGCTTTTACTTTAACTTTTTCGCCAAAAATATCAACTTCAGTTGAAACATTTGTATCCTGCAAAAAGTCATAATATTTTCTGATATAAGCTACTTCTACCTGTCCATCATGTGCTATTCTCTGATCGTAATAACCGTAAGACCACAAAATTGTAACACCGACCATAGGCATTTGTAAGTATCCTGCAGACAACATGTGTGAACCTGCTAAAAATCCCAAACCGCCTGAATATGTTTTCAAAGACTGGTCAATTGCGATTTCCATTGAAAAATATGCTACGTTTGGTAATGTCATAATTTACCCTTTCTTCTTAATACTACATACAAACATTTTCACCACCCATTTTTGGGGCCTTCAACAGCATAACATAAAAATTCTTTATTATATACAAAACTTGAATATTTTTTTTATCTAATCCCTAAGAATTAGTTATATCAGGCTAATTTAGCTTTACAAAAGTTAACAAATAACGTTTCTTGCAATAAATTCGCAAGTTTTGAAGCTTTGCAAATAATTAATTTTGGTAAACTTTATCTAAAATATTAGTCAAAGCAATTTTTACATGAGAGTAATTTAAACCTCCCTGCATGTAAGCAACATAAGGCGGACGCATTGGCCCATCCGCAGAAAGTTCTATGGTCGAACCCTCGATAAACGTACCGCCAGCCATTATAACTTTATCTTCATACCCCGGGATGTATTCGGGAATAGGTGTTACATAGCCGTTTACCGGTGATAAAGATTGAATTGTTCTGCAAAATTGCTCTAAAGGTTCTGCTGAACCAAAAGTTATATTCTGAATAATATCAGTTCGTTTTTCCCAATATTTTGGATAAGAATCGTAGCCGATTTCGTCGAAAATTTTTGAGGCAAGTACAGCCCCCTTTACAACATCCGAAACAACAGACGGGGCCATGAACAACCCTTGAAAAATTAATCTGTGCTGATTAAACATCGCACCGCCTTCCGAGCCTATACCGGGAGCAGTAAGCCGTATTGCTGAACGTTCCACAAGAAGTTCTTTGCCAGCAATGTATCCGCCGGCTTCTACTATGCCGCCGCCGGGATTTTTTATTAGCGAACCTGCTATCAAATCTGCACCAGCTTCAATTGGCTCGCGGGAATCGACAAACTCTCCGTAACAATTGTCAACAAAGCAAATACAATTTGAATTTTTAGATTTCACTATTTTGCAAATTTTCTCAATATCTTCAATAGTCAAAGACTTTCTTGTTGAATACCCCTTTGAACGCTGAATTAAAGCCATTGTAACAGATGAATCAATCCTATTTGAAATTTCATCAAAATCAACTTCTCCGTTCTTATTTAAAGGAATTTCATCATACAAAACTCCGTTACCGATAAGAGAAGATCGCCTTGTTTCATCATCCCCCATTGTGCCGATAACTTCACGCATTGTATCATAAGGTTCACCGGCGATAGAAACAAGTTTATCTCCGTATTTCAAGTTTCCAAACAACGCGCAGGCAAGCGTATGTGTGCCGGATGCAAAATGAATACGAACAAGTGCTTTCTCTGCTTTGAAAACCTGAGCAAACACGCGGTCAAGAACTTCCCGCCCCAAATCATCATGACCGTATCCGGAAACCGTGTAAAAATGCTCCGGCGCAACTTTATTATCAATAAATGCCCTTAAAACTTTTTCCTGATTTAAATCCCTGATTACGTCAATTTTTTCAAACTGTTCACGCAGCGCAATCTCTGCTTGCTTTATTATTTCCCGGCTATTCATAATATCCCTTCAATTATACTAATTTAAACAACACAAATATAAAAAAAAATTCTCTAAGTCAAACACTATTTTAAAATTAAAAATAAGTCATACATAAATACATAAAAATTTTTAAACGACAAAACGGCCCGGATTGTTCCAATCCGGGCCGGATAAAAAGAAACATATCATCCCATCTGGGCGTTAGCCCCCGAAACCACTTCAACAATTTCCTGAGTAATTGCAGCCTGACGGGATTTGTTGTATTCAACTGACAGAGATGCAATCATTTTCTCAGCGTTAGTAGTTGCAGAGGACATAGCAGTCATTCGGGAAGCAAGTTCGCTGGCCTGCGCCTCAAGAAGCGACTGGTATATTATATTGGTAATATACATCGGAACAACTTTTTGGAGAATATGATGCTTATCCGGCTCAAATTCCATCAACGGATCCACAACATTATCCGACGAATTTTCGTCATCAAAGCTTGTCAGAGGAAGAACTTCCCATTCTTCCACAAAATAGCTCATCATATTCTTGAAACGTGTCGTCATAATCTCAATTTTGTCAATTTTTTCATCAACAAAATAAGCAGCCAAATCTTCCGTGACTAACTTAGCAGCTTCAGGTGTAGGATTATTAGCAATATTCAGATAGGTTTTGACAATCTCACAGTTGTAATTTGCAACCTTGCGCTTAAGTGCCGCATTACCTTTCTGCCCTATAACAAAAAGATATGTCTTTATTCCTTTTGCAGCATAATCCTCTATACGCTTTAAAGTTTTTCTGACAACATTTGCGTTATAAGCCCCGGCCAAACCTTTATTGGAAGTATTAACCAGCATACCGACCGCACGGATTTCTCTGTGCTTTAAGAGTGCCGGATAGTTATCCACCGGAGATTTAATCTTCAAGCTTGCAGAACTGAAATCCCCGACTGAATTTAATAGTTTCCTAAACATCGTATTCAGGCTTTGCGTAAACGGACGGGAGGCCTTAACAGTGTTTTCAGCCTTTTTAACTTTTGCCGACGCAACCATTTTCATTGCCCGGGTAATCTTTTTGGTACTCTCGACACTTTGTATTCTGTTTTTTATATCTTTTAAATTAGTCATTTCTTTACCTTTTTATTACTGGAAAATC
>CALUYR010000092.1 GCA_944325045.1 Candidatus Gastranaerophilales bacterium | reverse complement strand
TATAACCCCAAGGTTAATGAACTTCTAGCCTCTCTTGAAGGTTTTGTAAATGTTCATCCCGGTGCAGAAGATAAATACTGTCAAGGCGCTTTGAAGCTTATGTATAATCTGCAGGAAGCTTTAAAGAAAATTACAGGTATGGATGCTGTTACACTCCAGCCGGCTGCCGGTGCACATGGGGAACTTACAGGCATGATGATTATTAAAAAATATTTTGAAAGTATTAACGATAATCGTAAAAAGGTTTTAATCCCTGATTCAGCTCACGGTACAAATCCGGCAAGCGCACACATGTGCGGGTTTGAAGTTGTTCCCGTAAAATCGAACGAACACGGACAGGTTGATCTTGAACATTTAAAAAGTCTTATTGATAAGGATGTTGCCGCAATTATGATGACAAATCCTAATACTTTAGGTATTTTTGAAGAAAATGTTCTTGAAATTTCCTCTCTGATGCACGAAAACGGTTCTCTGTTATATTATGACGGAGCAAACTTTAACGCAATTATGGGGTATACAAATCCGAAAGTTATGGGCTTTGACGTAGTTCATCTTAACCTTCATAAAACATTCGCAACCCCTCATGGCGGAGGTGGGCCGGGATCCGGGCCGGTCGGCGTTGTTAATAAGCTTAAAGATTTTTTGCCGGTTCCGGTGATAAACTTTGACGGACAAAATTATTACAGAGATTATTCAGTAAAAAATTCTATTGGTTCTGTAAAATCTTTCTACGGAAATTTCGGAGTGCTTGTCAGAGCTTACGCCTACATATTAATGATGGGTAATAATCTTAAAGAAGCCTCTGAGAATGCAGTGCTTAATGCAAATTACATAAAAGAAAAACTCAAAAAATATTACGAATTGCCTTACGATGTGCCTTGTATGCATGAGTTTGTTTTATCCGGCGAAAAACAAAAGCACAATAACGGAGTATCAACATTAAATATAGCAAAGCGCTTAATGGACGGAAACACTCATCCTCCGACTGTTTACTTCCCGCTTATTGTTCATGAGGCTTTGATGATAGAACCCACAGAATCCGAAGGCAAAGAAAAGCTTGATGAATTTATTGACACGATGATTAAAATCTCTGAGGAAGCAGAACAAAAACCTGAACTTGTACTTTCTGCACCTCATACAACTCCGGTTAAACGTGTTGATGAGACTTTGGCCGCACGTCATCCGGATTTGAAATATCCAATCGGAGATTAATACCGTGTTTTGTTGTATGGGATTAAACTAAACGAGAGAAAATTATGTCAGAAGAAAAGAAAAAATTAAAAGTAGCATTTCCCCACATGGGAACAATATATATAGCGTGGTCTGCGGCTTTGCGTAAAATCGGCGTGGAACCTTTTATTCCTCCTTATACAAGCAAGCGGACTTTGTCTTTGGGAACAAAGAATTCGCCGGAGGCAATATGTCTGCCTTACAAGCTTATTTTAGGTAATTTCATAGAAGCGATAGAAGGAGGCGCGGATTATGTAGCAATGATTGCCTCTCCCGGCTGCTGCAGGTTAGGGGAATACGGGGCTTGTATTAACAATGCGCTTGCTGATATGGGGTATAAGGCTAATTATATTGAATTGACCTTATATGACGGAATAAAAGGGATGTACGATTTCTTGCGGAAAATCAGCGGTAAAAACAATTATGTTCTTTTTACAAAGGCTATTATCCTGGGGATAAGAAAAGTGTTTTTGCTGGATGATATTCAGGCAAGGCTTTCATATTGCAGAGCACGTGAAAAGGTTTACGGTGAGTCTGAAAAAGCATTCAAGCGCGCGTTGAAAATAATTGATGAGGCGATGAATACAGCACAGATGAACAGAGCTAAAAAGCTGGCATTTGCAGAGTTTGATAAAGTTGAGCTGGATGAAAACAGAGAGGTTTTGCATGTAGATATTACAGGCGAAATTTATCTTGTGTGCGACAGATTTTCTAACCAGGATATTGTTAAAGAGCTTGGAAAGATGGGTGTTGAAACGAGAAAAAGTCTTACAGTAAGCGGTTTTTTGAAGGATGCGATAATTCCTAAACTGTTCAGACAGGGAGAGACTCACCTACAGAGGGCAAATCGTCTGGCAAAACCATATTTGATGAGAGATATCGGAGGAGATGCCTTGGAATGCGTCTCGGATGTTGCTTATGCTGAAGAACGCGGGATTGACGGTATTATACATATAAGCCCGTTTACTTGTATGCCTGAGATTATGTCCCAGAACATATTCCCTGCAATGCGCGAGCATTGTGATGTTCCGATACTTCCTCTAATTATGGACGAGCAGACTGGGAAAGCCGGATATTTAACACGGCTCGAGGCATTTGTTGATCTTATGCGGCGGCGTAAGAGAAAAATGGCAATGAAGAAAAAGCAAAAACCGGAAAAAGCTATTAAGTAATTTGTAGGTTGAAATTTTAAGGATAGAGGTAAAAATATAGATATGTTAAAGCTTTTTAAAGAGACATTTAGAACTACTAATGAAGGTATAATTTTGGCAACCCCGCTAGTATTATTTATGTGGCTGCTGACGTTGTATATTGCGTATTCCAAGGAGGTAGTGGATACGATTCCGGAGATTATCTTGTCTGCTGTAACGATGTTATTTATGGCAAGTGCGTTTTGTGCCGGCTGGTTTTATATGGTGAAAAAGTGTGTTGAATTTTCAAAGAAGAATTTTATAATGGATTCGGACAAAGCCAGCGAGTCAATGAAGCTTATGCAGGCGCTTCCGGTGGGGGTAGGGAAATACTTTCTAACCTATGTGGGAGTTTGTCTCATTTTTCTGGCTATTGCACTTTTAATGGCCTCAATACTTTATACTGTGAGTATTCCTTTTATAAAGAATATAAATTTTTCGTTTTCGCAAATGGCAACTGTTATTAATTCTCCTCAGGATATGAAAGCTTTTCTTGATTCTTTACCTCCGGAGCAGTTGTATGAATTGTTTAAACTAAATATCTTTCTGATGGTAATACCGTCTGTGTTTTCATTTTTGATGATGCTTTGGATGCCGGAGGTTATATATGCAGAGCGCAATCCGCTTTTATGCCTTTTTTCTTCAATTAAAAAAGTGTTTGTAAAATTCCGTAAATCACTGATTTTGTTTATCTATATTTCATTGGTAAACGGAACAATATCATTTTTAAGTACATTTGCATTTTTACATCCGATAGCGTATATGATAATGATGATAATATATTTCTATTTTATTGTGTACGTAGTTGTGTTAGTATTTTCATATTATGACAGAGAATTTAACAACGCTGAGGGTGAGCAGACCCAAAGTGATAGCGATAGTCGGAGCGACGGCTAGCGGGAAAACAAAATATTCAATTGAGTTAGCCAAAAGAATAAACGGCGAGATAATTTCAGCGGATTCCCGTCTTGTTTACAGGGGGTTTAATATTGCTTGTGCAAAGCCGTCTTTAGAAGAGAGAGAAGGCATTGCTCATTATATGATGGATATAGTAGAGCCGGAATTTGACTATAGTGCCGGGCTTTACGCCAGAGAGGCTGAAAAGTATATATATGACATTGTTTCGCGAGGAAAAGTTCCGATAATAGCGGGAGGAACAGGACTTTATTTCAGGCTTTTGTTGGAAAATTACGATCCGCCTGCGGTAGCTCCGGATTACCCCCTTCGCGAGGAACTGAGAAAGCTGAATAGCGAGGAATTATACTCAATGCTATTATCTTATGACAGAGACGGGGCTGCGGCGATTGAACCGAACGATAAAAAAAAGTTGATTCGGGCAATCGAGATTGTTAAAACGAGCGGAAAAACTTTGGCAGAGGTTCGGGGAATAAAAGATGATAATAAATTTGATGTTGAGTGGATCGGCTGTAATTACCCGCGGGATATTTTGTATGACCGTATTAATAAGAGGGTTGATCAGATGCTTGAAAACGGTATTATAGACGAAACTAAACAACTTTTAGAGCAGCACGGACGTATTCCTAACTTAATATATACAATAGGATATCAGGAAATAATATCTTATCTTGACGGAAAATCAACTCTTGATGAGGCTGTTGAAAAACTCAAGCAAAATACGCGCCGCTATGCAAAGCGTCAGCTTACCTGGTTTAGAAAAAATCCTGAAATAAAATGGAATTGTTATCCTGAAGTGTTAAAAAAATAGGTGCCGGATATTCGGGGGCATTGTACGTAATTTATTGACATATAATCTTTGATGGTATAATAAAATTATATATAGTTTATAAGGGGTGTGTTATGAATAAACTTTTGCTAAAAAAAGCAGGACTTGTTATTTTATCAATTTTACTTATTATATATGCATTTTTTATAATTATTCCGTTTTGTCTTAATCCTTTTGTGACAAGGTATTCGGACAAGCTTTCCGGTATTGCAGGGGAGGCAACGGGCTTGAATGTAAAAATAGATCAGTTAAAGCTTGTAACAACTCTTAAATTAACGGCCGGGGTTAAGGCTTCAAATATCAGCGTAAAACTTCCGGATGGTGAAGATTTATTCAGTGCGGGTAATGCTCAGGCAAAGTTGTCAATTTTGCCTTTACTAATAGGCAGAATTGAAGCAGATGCTGTTAGTGCCGATTATATCAACACAACCTTAAAAGTTAAACCGGACGGGAATTTTCTGTTTACAGACTATCTTCCTGAGCAGGAACCTGATGAAACTAAAGAGCAAATGACATCGCTTCCGCTTGGATTTAAGCTGTCTAACAGACTTCCAAATATTAATATCAAAAAATACAGTCTTGCAGCGGTTGATATGAGAGACAATAAAACTTATTCTATACAAGGAAACGATTTGCATGTTGCTGATTTCGTTCTGAATAAGCAAGTTAGATTTTCAACTCTGGGGTCTGCAAGTTTTGACGGGGCTGAACAGTTTAAATATAATCTCAAACTTTTTAATAAAATTATGCCCGATGTAGATATAAATGAATTGGTATTTGCAGGAGGAGCTGCTGATCAAAATAATGACGGCGTTGAACCAATTGCCTTCAACATTATAGATATTTTTAAGGGAATAAAGAAAAACGGCTTAAGTGCGAATGCAAATTTGGATATAAAAACTTCGGGCAAACCGGATGATATCCATGTAAACGGTCTTTTTGACATTGAAAATATAACGCTTCTTGTAAACGGAAAAAATCTCCCGCAAGGGCATGTTAAACTAAATTTTCAGGGAAAGAAAACAATTTCCGATATAGTTTTATATACAGCTGAAAATGAGCAGAC
The DNA here is from genome assembly GCA_944325045.1 of Candidatus Gastranaerophilales bacterium. GTDB lineage: Bacteria > Cyanobacteriota > Vampirovibrionia > Gastranaerophilales > Gastranaerophilaceae > UBA1221. Next base: position 2,046 of record CALUYR010000092.1, on the reverse strand, counting down.
ATCAATTCTCGGGGAATTCCAGCACGGACGTTCTTCTAAAATTGATCTTTCAATGAAATCTAACGCCAAAATTAATAATATTTTTTCTGTGTTAAAGAGTATTGCCTCATCATTTGAGTATCACGATTTGGATACATTAACTGCAGACGGCGCTGTTGATGCGGATTTTAACTTAAAATCAAATATGAAAAAAGTTGAATCAAAAGGATATTTCAAAATTCCTTCAGCAAGTGTTAAGTATCCGCTTTATAATATTTTAATAGATAAAATCAATGCGGATGTTGATTTTTCAGGTAACAGAATAAATCTTAAAAATTTAGGATTTACAATTTTGAACCAGCCGCTTAAAGCTTATGGAACCATTACTAATGAGGCTGTAGCAGACTTACATCTGACTGCCGATAAACTTTTAATAAAAGGCCTGCTTGCTGCTGCCGGCCAGATTGCAATTTTAAAGGAAAATGATATTAAATCAGGAACCATTTCTATGGATGCTGTTATTAAAGGCAGTCTGAATAAAATTGAACCTGTGATTAATATTTCTGCAGACGGCGTAAATGTTTTAAATAAGCCTTCATCAACTTCAGTCAGCCTGGATCAGGCAATGGTAAATCTTTCAGCGAATGGAAAAACTTATAAGGGGCAAATTGATTCGAATAATTTGAAAATAAATAATCCCTCAGCGAAATTTTCTCTTCCTAAAGCAAAAGTTACTTTGGATACAAAAGATATAAATATTGCAGATACCTATCTTCTTATAGATAATTCAAAAATTGATATAAGCGGTAAAGTGGCGGATTACACTAATAAAAATCTTGTTATAGACCTAAAAGCCAAAGGAGCGTTCCAAGCTGCAGACTTAAAAAATATGCTGCCGGCTCCATATCGGCCAATGCTGACTGCAAAGGGAACAATTCCGGTTCTTGTTGCTGTTTCCGGAAATTCAGAAAAGCAGATAATAAATCTTCAGGCATTGGCAACACCGTCCGGTTTTTTGAATATTGCGGATCTTAAAGCTGTTTCCGGGAAAAGTACTCTTATTAATTCCAAAATTTTACTACAAGGTAATGCTCTTACGCTTGAAGATACCGGAATTTATTCTCTGTCCAAAAATTCTCTGTCTGATTCTCCTGAGGCTAATTTTTCCGGCGCGGTTCCTGCAGTTATAATCTCAGGCGGTGTAAATGATTTTTCAAATCCACGGTTGAAAAATTTAAATATTTCAACAAACGGTGTCCAGACAATTTCTATCCCTACATTTAAAAATTCCTCGGCATCAGTCAAAGGCAGTCTTTCGCTTGATGGCAGTGTATTTAATCCTGATTTTAAAGGTAATTTATTTTCAGAAAATATTTCGCTCCCTTCTATAAAAACAACATTAAAAAATGCTTCACTTAATTTCGGTAACAATATTGAATTGGATTTACCGCTTATTAAAATAGACAATTCCGATATGAATGTAAAAGCTGTTCTCAGTACAAATTTTTCAAATGGTATAATCATAAACAGTATGGAATTTAACGGAAATATGATTGATTCCGACACCCTAGCGGCTGCATTGGCAAACCTGACGTCCACCGGAACCAAGAGTTCGCCGGTTTCACAACCTTCTGCGGCAACTGTTTCCGACATAGGTATCGTAATCCGCGACGCACAAGGCTCGGTTGTGAAATTCAAATCCGGTAATATTATCGCAACAAACCTAACATCCGATTTTAATCTGAAAAATAATATATTTTCTCTCAAAAATTTAAAAGGAGATGCGTTTGACGGAAAAATTTCCGGTACAATTTCTTGTAATGTTCTAAGCGGCAAAACCTCAGTAGATATGACGGGTTCGGGCTTGAACGCTGTAAATGCAATTGATGCTGCAGCCGGTATTCCAAACGCGCTTTCCGGTGTTTTGGATTTTACGGCAAAGCTTTCGCTGAATGCTTTTGCTTCTCCGTTTAATTCGCTTCTCAAGTCAATTAACGGAAATGTATCCTTTGAAGTAAAAGACGGCCATTACGCTAATATCGGTACTCTCGACAGCCTTATTCTTGC
>CALUYR010000091.1 GCA_944325045.1 Candidatus Gastranaerophilales bacterium | reverse complement strand
AACAAGAAAAAAATTAACAATATATCCTTTGCGTCCAACTCAGCGAAGCGTCACGTAAAAGGGGACTTAGTCACCCGCAGGATTGCATTCACCCTCGCAGAAGTTCTTATCACACTTAGCATTATAGGGGTTGTCGCTGCGATGACTTTGCCTACACTCATTACAAGTTATAAAGAAAAACAAAGAGTTACTCAATTGAAAAAAAGTTATTCTGTACTGCAGCAGGCCTATCTAAGAGCCGTCGAAAAATACGGAGATTCAAAATATTGGGATTTGACCTATACTGCTACCGGAGAAACTGATGAAAACGGAGAACAAATCCTTGATTATTCAGGTTCGCAGAAAATTTTAGGGTATTTGGCGGAAAACCTTAATACTCAAAAAACTAATGAAACATTAAAATATAAAGTTTACACTCTTGATGGAAGAGAAATTGAATCAAAAGACAAACCTCCTGAAGAATATGTATATCTGAACGATAACAGTATATTAAGTGCAGGTTGGACTAATCAAAATAATTATAATAATTATAACAATATGGATTTTGTGATAATATTTCCTGAATGCATAAAAAGAGGTTGTAAAGTTGGGATAGATCTTTTTTATTTCAAATTATACTTTGGCATAGGTTTTATCCCAACAGGGACACAATCTCCGACACTATTGGGGGCTGGGGAAACTCATGACTTTAAACAAAATTGCAACAGAAAGTCTACATCAGATATAAACGGACGAACTTGCACTGCTTGGGTAATCTTTAATGAGAATATGGATTATCTTCATTGCGACGACCTCAGCTGGAGCGGAAAGCATAAATGTAAATAATTCTGACTATTTAAAATAAAAATTAAGGTTTCAAATAAAAAGCCCCGTCAGACGGGGCTTAAATTTGTTTTAGGAAGGTAGGAATAGGAATTTTCTCTCTCTTTGTTTAAACGGAATTTATACTCTCTCTATGTGTTTATTTAATGTTTCTTATATATATAAAGTATATACTTTTTATCTAATTTCACAACTTAGGTTTATTGTTACAAAACTTTACAATTAAAACACAACAAAAAAAGGGAGAAAATCTCTCCCATTTTTTGCTAAAACGATTAAATTAAGCTTTGTGCGCTGTTCTTGGAGAACCGATCTGGTGAATTTTGATAAAGTTAGTACCGCCAACCAAAAGTTCAGGAACAGAACCTGTAATAATAACGGTATCACCTTTTTTAATATCCCAGTGTCTGAGAAGGAACTGGTCTAACAAATCCAAACTGCTTTCATCAATAGCGCCGTTGTAAGCCATCGGATAAGGGAAAACCCCTCTATATAGCTTAATGTCACGGCAGGTGCATTTTGAAGGGCAGCAAGCAATAATAGGAACACTCAATCTTGCTTCTGAGATAAAGCTTGCGGTAAATCCGCTTCCTGTAAGAGCAATAACCGCTTTAACATTCATCTTCTTAGACATATCAGCAATAGACATACCAATTGCCATAGCCTGGCTGTCTTTTTCTTCCTCAATCATTTTTCTAGGGAATTTATTTCTTCTCATAAATGGAGATTCTTCAACAGCATCAGCAACCTTTTTCATCATCTGAACAGCTTCAAGAGGATAAGCTCCGGCCGCAGTTTCACCAGATAACATAATTGCATCTGTTCCGTCAAGTATAGCATTAGCAACGTCTGAAGTTTCCGCACGTGTAGGGATAGGGTTTTCTATCATACTTTCAAGCATTTGTGTTGCAACAATAACAACTTTACGTTTAACATTTGCTTTTCTGATAATTGTTTTCTGAACAATAGGCACTTTTTCAGTTGAAATTTCAATACCCAGGTCGCCTCGTGCAACCATTATACCGTCTGAAACGTCGATTATAGCATCAATGTTATTAACAGCTTGAGGCTTTTCTATTTTAGAAATAATTTTAGCAGAAGTATTGCCATGAGATTTTAAAAGTTCTCTAAGCTCAACAACGTCGCTTGCTTCTCTTACAAAAGAAAGTCCAAGATAATCAATATCTTCTTTAGCGGCCCATTCAACAAATTTTTTGTCTCTTTCTGTAAGAACAGCTAAGCTGCCTTGAGACCCTGGGATATTAATACCTTTTCTCGGTTTTAAAAGCCCGTCACCCAGAACTTTTGCATAAATAACCTGGTTTTCTGTTTTTTGAACCTCAAGCTGAATCTTACCGTCATCAATCATGATCATTTCGCCAGGAGTAACGTCATCAGCCATGCCTTTATAGTCAACCGGAATAATATCGCCGTCCATATCTGTCATGTGCTTAAATTTAAGAATTTCACCCTTTTTAATTTCGATAGGTTCTTTAAGCTGTCCAACACGAATTTTCGGGCCTTGCAAATCCAGCAGAACCGGAATTAAAGTATTTTCTTCTTTTTCGATTTCTCTTATAATTTGAAGATTCTTCTTGTGAAATTCAACATCTCCATGCGAAGAGTTCATTCTGAACATGGTAACACCAGCTTCATAAAGTTTCTTGATCATTTCCTTGGTGTTGCTTGAGGGGCCTAATGTAGCCACTATTTTCGTCATCGTGTAATTGTCCATTTTTTATCTCCTTACTTCCTATTAATAAAAATTTTATGACTTTACAAATCTTCTTTTCTAATATATACTACAAACAGAAAATGTTTACTAGTTGTAGTTAGTAAAAATGAGGAAGTAGAAGATGAAGAAACTTTTAGTTGGTTTATTTGCGGCAGGAGTTGTAGCTCTTAGTACAACAGTTCCGACATTTGCTGCAACAATTTCCGATGTAAGCGCTGATTATTGGGCTTCAATGGAAATCAACAATGTTGTTGACAACAAAGTTATGTCGCTGAAAGGTGACAAATTTAATCCTGAAGGAACAATGTCAAGAGTTGAATTTGTTCAGTCATTATTAAAATTGTTAACAAATGACAACATTAACGTTAAAATTAACAACATCTTTACAGATGTCAAAACATCAGATGCTTACTATGCAGATGTTTTAAGATCTCAACAACTTGGTTTGGTTTACGGTTATCCTGACAAAACTTTCAAACCAAACAAGTTAATGTCCAGAGCTGAAACCCAATCTGTTATCAGCCACATCACTAAAGATATGGAAGCTGATCAATCTCTGTTGAAAAATTACACAGATGCAAAAGAAGTTCCGGCTTGGGCTAACAAAGCTTACGCTAAAACTCTTAATTACGGGATCTACGTAAATTATCCGAACCCTTCAGAATTAAGACCAAACGATATCTTATCAAGAGCTGAAGCTGCTGTAATTCTTTACAGATTAAGACAAAAAGCTGGTTTGATTAAATCAGAATACGTTGGAGAAGAATTAGAAAAAACATTAGGAACACAACATTTGTCAGCCGTAAAAAAAGCTCCTAATAATGAAGTACTTATCACAAGCCAAAGAAATGTGATAAAAGAAGGTAACGCATTGTTAGTTGCTTTTGACGACAAGTTTAAATCAGAAATTGCTCAGGAAGGCGACGCTTTAAACTTTGTTGCAAATGAAGATATTGCAACAGATGAAGGTACAGTTCTATTCCCGGCAGGAACAAAATTTAAAGGTTCTGTTTTAAGCATTACTGATCCAAAATGGTTCAATAAAAATGCAAGAGTTTATGCTCAAATTACAGAAGCAGTTCTTCCGGACGGAAAAGTTGTTAGTATGGTTGCAAAACCGTTCTACAAAAACTATGAACTAAAAGAAGGCCCTTGGATGACTGCAGGTAAACTGGCATTGTATACAGTAACCGGTGGTGCAATCGGTACAGGTGCCGGTGTTGGTTTTGCATTCATTCCTGATCCAACTAAAATAGGTACTGGTATTGCAATCGGTACTCCTGTTGGTGCAGGCGTTGGTTTAGCTACCGGTTTAATTACTAAAGGTTTAAACTATCACGCTAAAGCAGGTGAAGAAATTAAAGTTATTATGCTTAAAGACGTAAGCATTTCTAAATAACAATTTTTTAATTGCTATGACTGTGTGTGGGTGATTTTATCACCCACTTTTTTTATGCTTTTATATAATAAAAATACAGATTTTCAAGACGAACAGGAAATCTGTATCGGCAAATATTTATAAAATAAATAATTTTTGTTAATAAGCGACCTTAAATGGGTAATCGTCAGGAATTTTCCAACCATTCATTTGTATCCAGGCCGTACAGTACTCAGGATTGGTACCTCTACACTTATTTTTAAGAGTTTGAAGATTTCCATCCCATTCATTTTTATATGGCTCCATACCTTTATTTATATGGAACTTAAATACTTCTTTATTTTGTATTTTTCAAGAGAAATAAAACTTTTTATAAATCTTTTTATACAAATTTGACATTTCCAGATATTAATAATATGCTAAATATGGAAAGTGTTTTTTGATATTAGATAGGGGTATATATGATTGCAAGACACAAAAATGTCCTTTCTTTGCTGGAAGATAGAACTAATAAATATTTGGATAGAGTTGCGCTTGGAATTAAAACGCAAATGGGCTGGAAAGAATTTACGTACCGAGGTGTTGGTTTGCTTTCAAGAAAATTGGCCTCTTATCTTATAGACGAAATCCAAGTAAAAAAAGGGGATAAACTTGCAATTTTATCAGAATCCAAGCCTGAATACGGAGCGTGTGTATTTGCCTCCGTTCTAGCCGGGATGACAACGGTTCCTCTTGATGTAAAACTTACTGAATATGAATTAACATCTATTTTAACAGACTGCGAACCAAATGTACTTTTAGTATCTCAAAAATACATTGATACAGCTAAAAAACTTAAGCAAAGTATTAATTCCATAACCCATATACTTGTAATGGATGAACCGTCATACAATCTTGAATTAACCAGTATATATGAGCTGCCTGAAAATTTTGACGCGAAATGGAGAAAAAGAAGTTCAAATGCGACGGCTTTTATTGTATACACATCCGGCACAACCGGTTCTCCCAAAGGGGTTGAAATTACGTACAAAAACATGTTTTCTCAACTGGACGATCTTTCATACGCGCTAAATGAAATTCTTGATAAGGATTACTGTAAAATTTTATCAATTTTGCCAATGAATCATCTTTTTGAAATGACAGTTGGATTTTCAACATTTTTAAATTGCGGCTTTTCAGTATATTACACCCAAAGTCTTAAACCAAAGGATATCTTATCTATTATGCGGGAAAAACAAATTAATTTTATGATTGTAGTTCCGGCATTCTTAAAACTTTTAAAAACAACGATTGAAACAGAGTTAAATAATGGGTCAAAATCTAAAAAGGCCGCTTTTGAAACAGCGTATCACATTGCGAAATTTATTCCAAGCGCCAGGATAAAAAAACTTATATTCCACAGAATTCACAAAAAATTCGGAGGTCATTTTATAGGCTGCATATCAGGCGGAGCGCCTCTTGATATTAACGTTGGGAAGTTTTTTGAACGAATTGGCATAAAAGTATATCAGGGGTACGGACTTTCGGAGGCGAGCCCGGTAATATCTGTAAATACGGACAAAAGGCGTGAAATAGCCTCAGTAGGTCGCCCGATGAAAAGTTTTACTGCAAAACTAGCCCCTGAAACCGGTGAATTACTTGTAAAAGGCCCGGCTGTCATGAAAGGATACCATAATCAACAGGAAATGACTGAAGCTGTAATTGACAAGGACGGATGGCTGCATACCGGCGATATTGCAAAATTTGATAAAGACGGTCATATCTTCATTACCGGACGTATAAAAAATATGATAGTCTTATCGGGCGGAAAAAAAGTTTTTCCTGAAGAAGTTGAGGCAACATTGGAAAAAAGCCCAATGTTCAAAGAAGTTTGCGTATTTGGACATACCAGGACATTCGGAAGCAAAGATGGTACAGAAGAAATTACCGCTGTAATTGTCCCAACCGATGATATAATAAAACAGTATGGAGAAGATGAACTTGACAAACTAATAAAAGATGAGGTTAAGACGCTTTCAAGGCAGTTAACAGCCTATAAGCGGCCGGTAAATATTATTATATCAAAAAATGAACTTCCGCGAACAGCAACAAGAAAAGTTAAAAGAAATGAAGTAAAAAAATTAGCAGAAGTTTAATATTCAAAATAGGCCGGAACTAATTACGTTTCCAGCCTGTTTTTGATTTTATAATTTATAAGGGTAATCATCCTTAAATTCCCATCCATCCATTTCAATAAGACGAGTACAATAATGGGGTATAGAATCTCTGCATTGTGCTAAAACCGCACTTCTATTATTACGAACAGTTGCTAATCCATATGTACCCCATATTGCATTCTTGTTGCCAAAGTATAGCACTGGATTCCAGGCCGCTATATAAAAATAAAATCGATCTATACCAACCTGGTTAGGACGATTCTTTCCGTTTACGTCAAACATGAAATCTATACACTCCCCATTTTTAACATACGCTATACTTCCATCCTGAAAATAAATTGCCACGAACTTTCGTGTTTCAGTCTCATATTCTTCTACTATTTTAGTATATTTTATATAAGGAAGAATATACTTCATGAGAAAATCATATGCCTGTTTTGAGGACTTATTGAAATCAGTTTGGACCTTACCATTCTCATCCAAAATGGGGTTCCCGTTTTCATCTTCAAGCATATAATCATCATTCTTATCCCAATACTTAGGTTCGCCGTAATCTTTTTGTGCCATTAATAAAGCCTGCTGCATTGTGCTATTAAATTTTTTTAATCTTGAGATAGTCTCTGTTTTCCTGCCATTAGCAATTAATGTCGGCAAAGTCATCGCAGCAACAACTCCGATTATACCAAGGGTTATAAGAACCTCAGCGAGAGTAAATGCAATCTTGCGAGGCGAATGGAGCCTGAGGCTCTGCCATATTATGCTGCGCTCTTTAGTATTCAGCGAAATATTATTGTAGGTTGGGGTTTCCACCCCAACATTAGATTTATTGATATTGAAATCTGTATATTCTTGCAGGTGGTAGGATCCTGAAACGAGTTCAGGATGACTTGGGGAACTATTTATCGACTTTTTCCCTATGAGGTCATCGCTGTTTTTATGTAGGTTGGGGTTTCTACCCCAACAATATTTTAATGTTGGGCTGAAAGCCCAACCTACATTGTTTTTAAAATTATTTTTATCTGATACAGAAAACTTTGATTTGGAGAAAAACTTGAAGAAAGGCATTTTTGACAAAAACCCTTGTCTCCCTTGAGGTTCGTTCCCCCCCCCCCCCGTATGCCGCACTATACTTGACTTTTCCATGTGTTTACCTCCTTTTTCTTTTATTATATACTATTTCTTATATTTTTCAAGTCCCATTTTGAAATTTTAGTCTCACGAAACATAATGCTTTCTTTTTGCTTCCTTTTTCTCTCTTGGATTATTCGGGGTGTCAGAAAACTGGACGTTTCCTGACACCT
>CALUYR010000090.1 GCA_944325045.1 Candidatus Gastranaerophilales bacterium | reverse complement strand
TGGAACTGCAAAATCTCCGGTACTTAAATTGGTAACCGAAGATCAGGCTAAACGTATTCAGGAACGCGCCGGTGCTCAGGCAGGAGATATTATTTTCTTTGTTGCTGATAAACCAAAACTTGTTTACGATATTATGGGCAGATTGAGACTTCATTTCGGAAAATCCCTCAACCTGATTGATGAAAGCAAACATAACTTGTTGTGGATTGTTGACTTCCCAATGTTTGAGTGGAGTGAGGAAGAAGGGCGGTTTATGGCAATGCACCATCCGTTTACTTCTCCTTGTATTGAAGATCTTGATAAACTTAAAGCCGGGGATCTCGGTAATGTTAAATCAATTGCTTATGATATTGTTTATAATGGAACTGAGCTTGGCGGCGGTTCTGTAAGAATCCACTCATCTGAAGTTCAGGCTGCAATTTTCAAGGCTTTAGGTTTAACAGAAGATGAAGCAAAAGAAAAATTCGGATTTATGGTAAATGCACTTCAATACGGTACTCCTCCTCATGCAGGTCTGGCAATCGGGTTGGATAGACTCGTTGCGCTGCTTGCCAGAACTGATTCTATCCGTGATGTTATTGCATTCCCTAAAAATTCCGGGGCTAAAGATCTTATGAGTGATGCGCCGGGTGAGGCTTCGTTACAGCAGTTGCGGGAACTTCACCTGAAAAGTACGGCTCACGTTAATAAGTAATTATTAATTTTAAGCTCTGTCAAATTTTCAAGGCAGAGCTTATTTACTATTGAGGTCTGTATTCTGATGTCAGAAAAAACTTATGAATTGATGAAAAGTGAATTTGATGAGTTTCTAAAGAATAAAGCGGGCTTTGTCATAGCCGGCTACTGCAATGCTCGGCGCAATAATTCAAAAAAAATGATTTTAGTCTGCATGATTCTATTCTCACTTGCCTTAACTCTTTTTTTCTGTGCATTAGGCATTAAAACTCACGCTATTTTATTTATTACAGCAAGTTTTGTTTTTTCTTTGATTCTGTTGTGGTTAAATAAATGGAAATCATTTAATATCGTTGATGCTGCTCAAACTAAGCTGAAAAAAAGCTTTATGGATCAATTCTTATCAATTTTTTTCACGGAATTCAGCTGGCAAAAATCCGTCCCGAATTTTAAGTCAGTATTCTCCTTATTGCGTGAATACAAAACTCTTAATATATTAAATAAATTTTTTCTTGTAAATTTTGATGATTTTATAAGCGCTAAGTGTAATAATCTCAAATTTTCTATCTACAGCGTTGATTCAAGAATTTTTGCTGTACGTCATATTCCTTTTTATGTATTTTCATTTATATTTTTGTTTTATACTATCCAAATTTTCTTAATAATTTTGTTTATAATTTCCATATTTATATATGTTCTGTTAAATGTGTTTTCTTTTCTTATTGCAGGCGGCTTGCTTTTATTTTGTGTCGTGAAGTTCGGGATTTGGATATATAAATATAGGCCGTTTCAGGGAGTATTTTTGGAAGTTGAGTTGAATAAAAATCTTACCGGACACACGTTTTTTATTGAAAATGCGCCTTCTTCAAAAGCCATTTCTGTAAACATGAAAAACTTCTCTCAGGTAACTCTTGAAGCCTCTGATTTTTCAAGGGAATATAAGGTTTATTCAAATAATGTGGAGGAAGCCGGGGATTTGCTAAGTACTTCATTTATTGATAAATTATGTAATATTAAGAATGCCTTCAATGCAAAGTTTATAAGAGGGGCTTTTAAAGATAATAAATTAGTGTTAATGATTTCCTGCGGGCGGGATGTATTTGATTTGGGGAAAAACTTTAAAAGTGCAGATTTTACCGAATCAGCTCAATTATTTGATGAGATGCAATCTATATTAAAAATTACAGAAGATTTAAATATTTAAATGCGGATCCCCTTGCAAAAATAAAAAAATAGTATATAATGGAGGAAAAAGGAGGATAAAAGCATGGAAAAGCCAATAATAGCAACGCATACGGGGGGGGGGGGGTAACGAACCTCAAGGGAGACAAAGGTTTTCGCCTAATGAGTCAATGTTGGAGCCCAATCTACATTAACCCCATGTCATCCTGAACTTACTTTTTCTTTAGCAGAAAGAAAAAGTAAGCAAAAAGAAAGCGAGACCGAGTGGTTGGTCAAGATATTAGGTCATCGTGATTTTATTTCAGGATCTTGCCACCGAAAGATTATACCATCGCTAGAAAACATCAACAATATACCCTTTGCGTTTCACACAGCGCAGCGTAAAGTAAGAGGTGGCTTCGCCACCCGCAAGGCAGCGTTTACATTAGCAGAGGTTCTCATCACTCTCGGCATAATCGGTGTTGTAGCCGCAATGACATTGCCAACATTAATCCAGAATTACAAACGAAAAGAAGCAACAACGCGATTGAAGAAGGGTTATAGTGTTTTATCTCAGGCAATAACGCAATCAATAGTGGCTAACGGTGAAATTCAATACTGGGAGAAAACTGGTGAACAATTTTCTGAGGACGGCTCATCAGATTATGTTGCAAACGGAGAACTTTCCTATAACTTTTTTATGAAATATCTGGCACCATATATGAAATACATCAAAATAGATAAAGCAGTAGAATTGGAAGATCCTGATGCAGTTCACGAATATGAGCTAAAAGTAACTCTTGCAGACGGTTCAATATTATATGTACATAATGGTGCTTGTATAGATGTGAATATTGATATAAACGGAGAAAACAATCCTAATAAATCTGGATATGATATTTTTAATTTTTTAATATGTACATCAGCTTCAAAAAAGAATATGTATTGTAGTGATAGTAAAAACTGGTTTTGTACTTATTCAACGGCTGGTTATAAAACAAGAGACCAATTTGTAGTTGCGTGTAAAACTGATAAGAGGTTCTGTTCAAGGCTCCTGCAAATAGACAACTGGGAATTTAAAAACGATTATCCACACAAATTATAAAAATTATTTTTTAAACAAATCTTTCACTGAAAATTTTCCGGAATTTTCTTGGTGAAATTCCAGAAATTTTTTCAAGATAGGATTGGTATGTCCCGTAGCTTTGGTTACGGGATTTGTTTTTTCATCTGTTTTTTCAGACTCAATTACTCTTAGTTTTCGATCGTCTTTTTCGCTCATAAAAAGATTATACCTCGTTATATTTAAATAAAAAAATTCTTAACAAAATTATTGCCTGCATAAGTATATAATTTATATATAACGTTACATTTTGTAATAAATCAGACGGAATAATTTTGTTAATGCTTAAATTTAAACTTAGGGAATAAATTTTTAATGGAAGGGAGTTTGAAACCTTTAACAAATTTTCCAATCTTTGAACCTTTGGCAATAAGAAGGCTTATTGCAGTTGCAGAGAGGAGAATTTTAGTCCAGAGAGAAGCGGATGATGTTTTCCCGTTGAAGTTGTCAGCTGACGGCTGGGCAAGATGTTTACCGTCCATCGGTGTGTGAACTACCGGCGGCAGAATTGCCTGCGGGGAGCCGATGTATCGTGGTTGACTGCCAGCTATATAAGAAGCCGCGTCAAAATCAAGCACACCTATATTGGCCAGAAAATCTAAATTTGACGTCACATTTGGCGGTAACATAATTTCTCCAACCTTTTTACACATTTATATAAAGTTTATTTTTGTGTATTAATTGCCTTTTAATCCTTTATTTGTTACATTTAGTAATATGAAGAAATTTTTAATTGAAAACAAAAATCTGGTTATATTGTGGATTTTGTGCGGGATTGCGCTTTTTGTATTTTGCGGACATTATAACAACATACTTCTTGATGTTGGCAGAGAGGTTTACTATCCTGAAAGAATCCTTGAAGGGAAAGTTTTATATAAAGATTTGTTCAATATTTACGGGCCTTTTGCTTATTTGTTTAATGCGTTGTTGTATAAGATATTTACGCCGAATCTGACTGTTTTATATTTTTCAGGAGTTCTTTGTTCATTTGCAATTGTAAGCGGTGTTTATTTAATTGCAAGAAAATTTTTATCCGGATTTTTAAGTTTGAGTATCGGAATATTTACAATTATAACCGGAGTTTGCGCAACTCATTTGTTTAACTTTACTTTCCCGTACAGCTGGGCAATGCTTTACGGTACCGTTGCATTTATATATTCTATGTGGGCGCTTGTTAAGTTCAAAGCGGAAGATAAAACGCAGTATTTTTATTTGGCAGCACTACTGGGCGGTCTTTGCGCTGCGAATAAATACGATTTTTTTATTTACGGAATATTTTTGTTTATAACTGCCTTGTTAACAAAAAATAAAAAAATAATACTGAATTTTGTTACCTGCTTTTTGTTGTTTCCGTTAATATGTGCGTTCGTATTGTATTTCCAAGGGCTACGACTTGAAGGGATAGTTAATGCGCTTAACGATATAAAGTCAGTAATAGCTTCAAGCAGTCTTAGTTATTTTTATAAGCTTCAGGGGATATATTTTAACCCGAAAATTTTTGTTTTATGGATTATTAACTTTCTAAAAACCGGGTTTGGCTTTGCCGGATTGATCTGCGGAGTTAAGCTTTTGGATAAAAACAAAATTGCGGGATGGATTGTCTGCGCGGTGTTTGCAATTTTAATTGCCATATTTACAACCCCTCCGGTGTTGATATTTTTAGTGCCGCTGACTATTATTACCGCTGTTTGTGCTTGTGTGAAATTGAAGAATAATATTCCTGCCGTATTTCTATTTCTCGGAGTAATTTCTGTATGCATTAAGAGTTTTTGGGCGCTGCTTGCTTTGAATTACGGGAGTTATGTTATTTCCATGGTCTTAACTGCGTTTTTGGCTGTGGTATTTTCTTTTGCGGATAAAAAATACGAAAAGGCCTTTGCTATAGGAATTTTAGCGATCGGGCTTAATTTCCTTTATGTTTCAGGGAACATGAGGGCAATATTAAATGAGAAAGTGTCAACTTCAAAGGGATCAATTTACACGTATGAAAAGAATGCATTAATGACACAAAAATTAATAGACGGATTAATGAGAAATAACGTTAAGAGTGCGTATATATACCCGGAAGGACTGATTGTCAACTTTCTGTCAAATGTCAAAGCTGATGATTATTATAATTCAATGCTTCCGTTGTACACGGACAGCTTGGGTGAAAACAGGTTTATCGACAATATAAAGCAGGCAAGACCGGAATATATAATTTTGAATAATCTTAGTATGCGGGAATATGGCGCCGGCTTTATTTGTGACGGTTATGCATATAGTTTCAGGGATTATTTGTTCGAAAATTATTCTATGGTTGATGATATTGATGACGGGTTCAGGTACGTAGTTTTTGCTCGTAAATAATTATGGACTTTTGTGTTAAAATTCGTTAAAATTATTAAGTGGACAAATTTAATCTATCAAATTTTATAGCGAAGTTTTCATATAAGAATGTTCATGTTAATAACGTAAAAAATGTGAACAGCCAAACTTCCGTGTCTCAATCGTTTTTGGCCGAACAATCAACACCTGCCGCCTCTTCAGGTTCAAGTGTTGTATCATCGGGTTCTTCTCCGCAGATGGGGACACTTGGCGGATCAGATACTTCTGCATATATAAAAGATTTGCTTAAATTGCCTAAAAATTTAAACGAGTTTATATATATGATTCAGCGGGGATATAACCAGATGCAGCTAAACAGACTATTAAACCAGCAACAGGCATTGCAAAAATCAATGTCACCTACACAAGCGCAAATATTGGCGCAGCTTCAAGGGCTATCGACAGCAGACTTGCAGACAGCGTTGAAAAGCCAGTTGGCAATGACAAATTTAAATTCTAATTTGAAAAATCTTCAAATCCTCTCAAGTGGCATGATTAGTCTTGCAGATTTATCGGCAATGATTCAGGCAAACGGAAAAGACGCTGTGACCAAACTGATTTTAACCATGGCCGGAGCAGCAAAACAAGGGGTTACTGATTTAAGCCAGCTCAAAGACACAGCAAAACTTATTAATGCAAGTATTGCCCTTGCGTCTCAGGAAAATTCTTCACAGACACTCAAGACCATTCTTTTGTTGTATCTTCCATGGCTTCCGCTTCAGGAAGGAACAGATTTTGAGCTTGAAGTCAGTGCTGATCCGGATAATGAAGAAGATATAAATATTTTAGTAATAACTATTTCTACAGTGAATTACGGTAAAGTCGTTGCCACACTTGTTTTGGAAACTTCAAATTCTGTTCATGTAAATATAGAGTGCTCGCGTGAATTTCCAAAGGATGAGCTGATGAAGAGAATTAGTGATGAGGAAAAACATTACTCAATGCAATCTGTTATTTCGTTTCAGCCGCTTGAGGTTAAAACGGAAAATCCCGGTACTGCAAAGGCTTCTGTTACAATGTCTGCAATGAGCCGGATTAATCCATTCCTGTTACTGATGGCACATTCAATTATTCGTAATATAATTATGATAGATAGCGGGGTTCAGCCCGGCGCAGAAAATTAATAAAGGAGATAGTTATGAAATTTTTACATTCAATGATCAGAGTGAAAGATATTGATAAGTCTTTGAAGTTCTATACGGAACTTTTAAATATGAAACTTAATAAGAAAAAAAGGCTTGAAGATTGCGAATTATATTTTCTGGATGACGAAGCCGGCTGCTGCCAGATAGAGTTAACCTACAACGACGAAACTCCTCAGGAAGGTTATGTTAACGGTAATGCATTCGGACACTTTGCGTTTGCTGTTGAGTCTCTTGATAAGTTTACGGAAAAGATGAATGCTTTAGGTTATGAATATTTATATGAACCGTTTGATTTGAATGGCAAAGGCAGCAGAATAGCATTTATTAAAGATCCTGACGGAAACGAAATTGAATTGATCGAAAAGGTTGTTTGGTAATTATAAAGGAGAAATTTTATGTCTGATATTATTTTTAAGAGACGTTCAATCAGAAGATTTTTAGATAAGCCTGTAGAATCTGAAAAACTTGAAAGAATTTTAAAAGCCGGCATGCAGGCTCCATCAGCTCATAACAATCAGCGGTGGGAGTTTTTGGTTGTAACTGACAGTGAGAAACGCGAAGCGCTTTCAAAAATGAGTCCTTGGGCAGGCATGGTTGCAAAGGCGCCGGCTGCTATTGTTGTAATGGGTAAGACTGATGATGAAAGTTTACGCCAATGGTTTGAGCAGGATTTGAGTGCGTGCACTGAAAATATTCTGCTGCAAATTGCAGAAGAAGGACTTGGCGGATGTTGGATGGGGTTTTATCCTAATATGGAAAGAGTCGGGCTTATCCAAAAGTACTTTAATATTCCTGAAAATATTGTGCCGTTTTCGGTAATTGCACTTGGTTATTCAGAGGATGAAAATAAATTTGTTGACCGCAGCGACATGTCTAAGGTGCATTATAATACATATTAAAAAAGAAAAATCACTAAACAAGGGGGGCGGACATTGTCCGCCCCCCCCCCTGAAAAAACAAAAAAATAGTTGATCATGAAGGGAAAAGGAGGGAAAGACATGAAAAAGCGAAAAATA
>CALUYR010000089.1 GCA_944325045.1 Candidatus Gastranaerophilales bacterium | reverse complement strand
TAACATGTCATCCTGAACTTACTTTTTCTTTAGCACAAAGAAAAAGTATGCAAAAAGAAAGCGAGACTGGGTGGTTGCCAAAGCAATTATGTCATCCTGAATTTATTTCAGGATCTAGCCACCGTGACTTGGGAAGTATAACCGAAACCCACCCACAACACATTGAACCCCCAACCGAAGGCCTATTGTTGTGCAAGTATTCTGAACAAACATTCCTTCATAATAGAGTGCTAATTAAAGCGAACGTGCGCGAAGGAAGAGAGCGCGATAGTGAGCAAAAGAGTGGAAATGCGGAAGCATTTCAGTCTATCAAGCGATCAAATCAACGCCATAAGGCGTTGAAAATAAACAGCAAGTTTTTCTTTTTCGGTTCACTTTTTCTTTTTTCCTGCCCTAAAAAAGAAAAAGTGAATAAAGAGCAAACAATTAGTAAAGTTTTATCTGACAAATTAAAGCGTCATGTAAGAGGGAACCGCGCCACCCGCAAGGCTGCGTTTACGTTAGCAGAGGTTCTAATTACCCTTGGCATAATCGGCGTTGTTGCTGCTATGACTTTGCCGACTTTAATTGCTAATTACCAAAAGAAGGAAACAATTTCAAAAATACAAAAAGTATATACCGTATTAAATCAGGCGTTTAAGCTATCTGAAGTTGACAATGGAGAATTTGAGTATTGGGATGTTGACTATAGTGATCCTGATACTTATTTTGAGAAATACTGGAAGCCTTATTTGAAGATAAATAAAATATGTAAAACTTATAAAGAATGTTTATATCCTTCAAATTCCCCTTGGTATTATCTAGATGGTTCTCCTTTTAGAATGTCTGTAATAGCTTTGGGTTATAGAGTTTCTTTCTATACCTCTGATGGAACTTATATGGCAATATCACTTGCAAACGGCGGAGGAACGGATGAAGACGGTAACGAAGTACCTATAGTCTATTCCCAGAGTATTTATGTAGACATCAATGGAGCCCAAAGACCCAATCAGCTTGGAAAAGATCTTTTCATGTTTTCGATAACCAAAAAAGGAGTAATGCCGTTATGTTATGATTATTCTAGAGATGAAATTAATGAGGATTGTTCTAAAAATGGCAGCGGTAGAAGCTGCCTTGCCAAAATAATTAGTGAAGGCTGGCAGATAGGAGCGGACTATCCTTGGAAATAAGTTTCTCATGTATTTGTCGTGTAAATTTATGTTGCAGGTATTGGAAAAGGGAGTATTTTATACTCCCTTTTCTTTTAACGGAGGATTTAATCCGTCTTGTTTATAAAGAATTGGTAAAGAATAACTTATATACTTTCTGCAAACTTCATATAATCAACACCGCCAACAGATTTATAAATATTAATTGTAGATATTATGTAATTAATTTTATTGGAGGCCTCATCTCGTTCAGAAAGGATTAGGGCTTCTTCTGCTTTTAATCGGTCAAGTTCTGATAATGCTCCAATAACGTGTTTTCTAAGCATTAAACTATATTTATCTTTTTCAAGATTGTATCTTTCAAGACTTGAATTATAATTTTTCTTACTTGTGTTAGCTGTGTAAAGAGAGTCGTTAACTTCCTGAATAGATGTTAAAATCGTCTTTTCGTAAGTTTGCTGGGCTTTTTCATATTCAAGTTTTGAATATCTCAGACGTGACATTTTCAGACCGCCCGTAAATATATCAAACGACGGAGCAATTCCTCCTAAAGCTTTAAATGTATGACTTCCGAAAATATTTGTGAAACTGTATGCGTTAAATCCGGCTTGCCCGTATAGTATGAATTTAGGCAAGAGATCCCGTCTGGCTGTTTTTACGTCAATTCCTATTTTTTGAATATAGTTTTCTGTTTTCAAAAGGTCCGGACGATTTTGGATAACCTCTGCCGATATATTTTCCGGGATTTCCGGCATACTTAATGTTTTATAGTCATTTCTTTTTATGTCAACGAGGTTTCTGTCACCCACAAGTACGATTAATTGTCTTTCAATTGTTTTTTGATGATTTCTGTATAAATCAAGAGTTTCCTCAAATTCTGTTAATACTTGTTTCTCCATTAATAATTCTGTAAGGGAACATAAACCATTTTTATATTTTGTTTCTGTCATCTCAACGATTTGTTTTTGAAGTTTGAGGAGCTGTTCCTGGTTTTTAATAAGTTTGTCAAGTTTTATCAGGTTGAAATATTGAGACGCAAGGGCTGATGTTAAAGAAATATATGTTGCTCTTTCATCTTGTTTCATTATTTCGACTTGTTTTTTCAGGCTTTTGGTCTTGAGATAATTTTCTCCCCATATGTCAATTTCATATGTCATTGTAAGCGGGAGAACAAAATTACTCTGTTTATAGTCATTTATAACTACATTTCCTAACTTCACATCACTTGACTGGAAATCCCTGAACAGATCACCGTAAAAACCAATTTGCGGTAATTGATCGGCAAAAGACTGTTTGACAATTTCCTGAGCTTGTTTGGTCTTTAGTGCAGAAATTTTTAAGTCCTGATTATTTACAAAAGCTTTATTCAGATAATCCAACAATATATCATCATTGTATTTTTTCCACCAGTCAATATTAAGATATTGAAGTTTGTAAGTGTTATCCTCTTTAACTTTTGCATCAACAGAGTTAAATCCGCACACCAAAACCAGCACAAGGGTAAATATAATTTTAAAATTTTTCATGCTTTACTTCCTTTTTTTCTTTGTGTTATCATAATAACACAAAAATAAAATAAAAGAAAATGTCATGGAAACAAAAAAAATATTAGAAAGCAGAATAGGATTAAAGTTAGTTACTATCGGAAAAATGTCAAAAGTTTTTGCCTTACAGCGTTTTTCGGGTAAAAACCATCCTATAACTCCGGAGCAATTTTCTGTACTTGCGGCACTTGCAGAACAAGATGGAATGCATCAGAGCCAGATTGCGGCATTTACATTGAAAGATCGTCCCAATATTACCAGAATAATAAATATTTTGGAAGAAATGGAGCTGGTAAAAAGAAGTTCCGGGGTTGATAGAAGAAAAGTTTTTAAGGTTCATATTACCCCAAAAGGAAGAGAAGTTTATGAAAAAGTTCTTCCGACAATATTGGATATATGGAGCAGCACTGTAGAAGGTGTCACAAATGAGGAGATGACTACAACTTTAAAAGTTCTGGCGAGAATCCGCGAGAATTTATACAATAAATTAAATATACATAACCAAAGTGAGGATGATGAAAAATGGAAGAAAATAATTCAACCCCGAAACGAAAAAGACATGTACTTTCAGAAAAAGCAAAGCAGCGTATAAAAGAAAGAAAAGAACGACATAAAAGAAACCGGCCGGAGTATCAAAAAAAACGTGTTATAGTGCCTTCAATTACAGCAGTTTTATTGATAATTTTAGGCATAATGGCCGCGATACATTCAACGTATTTTCAATCAACTGATGATGCTTTTGTCGAAGGCCGCCTGATTACTGTAGCCCCGCGTGTTTCCGGGCCGGTTGTAAAGCTTCTCGTAGATGATAATGATGAAGTTAAAGCAGGAGATCTTCTTGTTGAAATTGACCCGACGGATTACGAAGTGAAACTTCATCAGGCAGAGGCAAAACTTGCACAGGCAAAAGCCCAGTTAAATGTTACTGAAAACGAAATTGAAAAAACAGAATCAAATGTCGGTGAAATAGCTGAGGATTTAAATTCGACCAGATCAAAACTTGAGTTTGAAAAGAAAGATCACAAACGTTATACAGATATGTATGATGCCGGAATTGTCTCTAAGCAGGATTTTGACAGAGCCAAAAAAGAATATGAAGTGTCTGTTGCAAATCACAAGTCGGCACAGGAACGTTCAAATGCCGCAAAATTTGCACTGAAATCCACCCAGGCTAAAAAAGAAACTGTTCAAGCCGATATCCAAAGACTTGAAGCCGAAGTAGAGCAGGCAAAACTGGATTTGTCTTATACAAAAATTTACGCACCGCAATCAGGTAAAGTTTCGGCACGAAGTGTTGAGCAAGGTAATTACCTCCAAATCGGCCAGCCTTTAATGCAGATTGTACCTGAAAAAGTTTGGGTTGTTGCAAATTTCAAGGAAATTCAGCTTACCAAAATGAAGCCTGGACAGCCGGTGTCAATTAAAGTTGATACATATCCAAATAAGCGTTTTAAAGGCGAAGTCCAGAGTATACAGAGAGCAACCGGCGCAAAATCAAGCTTGTTTCCGCCTGAAAATGCAGTAGGAAGTTACGTAAAAATAGTTCAGAGAGTTCCGGTAAAAATAATTTTTAAGGAAGATATTTCTGATTACAATATTGTCCCCGGCATGTCAGTAGTACCAAAGGTTAAAGTAAAATAATATGCAGGAAGCAATAACCACCCCGCAAAAAACAACAAATCCTTATATCGTAGCAATAGCAGTTTTGCTGCCGTCATTTTTGGCATTGGCGGCTTCTTCCGCTACCAACGTAAGCCAGCCTCATATTGCAGGATTTTATGGTGCAACCCAGTATGAGGCCAATACCGTTATAACTTGTTATATTATATCAGGCGGGCTTATGCTGCCGGTAACGGGGTATTTGGTAAGAAAAATCGGTAAAAAACTTCTAATGTATTACAGTATATTTTTGTTTATGCTTGGCTGTCTTTTGTGTATTTTAGCTCCTAACCTTCAGGCTTTAATAGGGGCAAGAGTTGTTCAGGGAATAGGCAGCGGGTGTATTCTTCCTTTGTGCCAGGCAGTGCTTTTGGAAGTGTTTCCGCCTGAAAAGCGAGGTGTTGCTATGGGGTTATTCGGTGTTGCCGCAATGTTTTCGCCTCTTGCAGGGCCGTTTGTCGGAGGGTATTTGACGGATAACTATTCCTGGCAGTGGATTTTTATTATAAATATTCCGCTTTGCATGTTGTCGTTTTTGCTTATAAAAATATTTATGCCGGGCGACAGACCAGAGAAAACTCCCGAAGATAATCATTTTGATATAGTAGGTTATGTTTCTATAGTAGTTGCGATGGCTTGTATGCAGATTGTTCTGGATAAGGGACAGCAGTTTAATTGGTTTGACACACCTTGGATATGCTGGTTGACCGGAATATGTATATTCTCGTTTGTATTATTTTATGTGTGGGAATTGGAATATAAGCATCCGGTAATTGATATAAGGGTGTTTAAGGATAGGAACTTTTTGTTCGGAACGATTGCAAGTTCTTTTATAAATGTTATGATATATTCTACATTATTGCTTGTACCGATGTTTGTGCAGAGCTTATTGGGATATAGTCCTTCTATGTCCGGTTTGACAATGTTTCCGCGTGCGGTGATTTGTCTTATCGGCTTGTTAGTCGTGGGTGAAATTTCAAGATTTATAGGCAACAAGGTTTTGGCAACCATAGGATTTTTAATTATGGCCTCAGCATTGTTGATGTTGACTCAGATGAATCCTGCCTCATCCATTGAAAGCGTAATTTTACCGAATATTTTGCTTTGTATAGGTGTTCCTACAGCATTTGTTCCGGTTACGGCATTGTCTTTTCAGACACTTCCTGCTTCAAAAAATGCTGACGCGGCGGCGCTGCATGCGTTGTTTAAAAATATAGTAACAGCTGTTGCGACTTCGGTTTCGGCAACATTTATAGCAAGGGTTTCGCAGGTATACCAAACTTATCTTGTCGGAAATCTTTCTCCGCATAACCCGATGTTTTTGTATAAGTTATCAATGCTAAAGAGTAAGTTTATGGTTCATTACCCTTCTGTTCTGGCCGCGAGGAAGGCTGACGGAATGCTTTACAGGCAGCTTCAACAGCAGGCAAGATTAGGTGCATTTTTCGATGTGTTTATTGTTCTTGCAACACTTTGTATATTGATAATCCCGGTATTATACATTCTTAGAAGTAAAAAGTCTAAGGAATAAGATTATCTTATAGAGTATCATAAACCCGTTTAATTTCCTGAACATCCTGCCACATAAGCCACTTAGGACTTCCTTTTTCGTGAGAATCATTTCTTAAAAGATAGGACGGGTGAAAAATCGGCATCATACGGCTGCCATAAGGCCCTTCAAACCACTGTCCGCGAAGTTTTGTTATTCCTGATGAAGTATTTAGCATAGAAGTTAAGGCAACTTTCCCGCAGAGAAGAATAATCCTTGGTTTCAGGATTTCTATCTGTGCATCTAAAAAAGCCCTGCAAGCTTCTTTTTCCTCCGGCAGCGGATCTCTGTTATTTGGCGGGCGGCATTTAAGTGTATTGCAGATATAAATATCTTTGTTCCTTGAAAGTCCGACTGAGGCAAAAATTTTATCCAAAAGCTGACCTGCTTTACCGACAAATGGTTCGCCCTGCTGATCTTCATAATATCCGGGCGCTTCTCCTATCAGCATAAGCTTTGAATTAGGAACACCTCCGGAAAAAACTATATTTGTCCGGGTTTTTGCAAGTGAACAATTTGTGCATAATTCACATAATCCGCGGACTTCTTCTAAATCTTCTTCTGCTGTCATTGTAAAATCCTTAATCTGCAAATTAAAATTATCATGAAAGTTTTTTACAGGCAAATTCTATTAGAAAACTAGTGCATATTAACACAAAATAATTTTAATTTCTTATTTTTATATTACAATATTATCAGAGGATTACTAAAAAGGAGAAAATAAAATGTTAACAAAAAATTCTGCTGTAAAAACAAGTTTTTCAGGTGTTGACTTTTCAAAATACGAATCAAAAACATCTGATTTTGTAAAAGAATTAGCCGCAAGAGCTAACCAAAAAGGGCATTTTCTTAACTGGGTTAACCTGCCTTCCGAACAATTGAAAAGGGTTGACGAACTTTATTCAATGGTTGAAACATTTAAAAAGCAAACAGGCGTTTCAAAGTTATGTGTTATGGGAATTGGCGGTTCAAAACACACTGTTGAGCACATGCTTGCTATTAACGGTTTGAATGTATGCCATGATGTTGTAGATTTTTATTCTGACGTTGATTCCGTCAGCTTAAACAGATTTTTGTACAGACTCGGAGATGTTACTTCTGCAAATTATATGATTGCTTCAAAGTCAGGTTCAACTTTTGAAACAAAGGACGGCTTTTTAAGAATACAACAAATGCTCATTGACGCTTATATTTCAAAAGGCCAGTCTCAATCAGAGGCAGAATCTTCTGCTGCAAAACATTTGATTGCAGTTACAGATGCCAACGCTGAAAAAAGCGAGCTTAGAAGAACATCAATTTCCAACGGCTGGCTTGGAGATTTATATATTCATGACGATGTTGGCGGAAGATTTTCGGCATTTGACGATCACGCTTTGTTCACTCTCATCTGGGCCGGTTTAGCAAAGGTTGATATGGTTAGAATGCTTAATTCCGCGCAGGAAATGTCTGAACTTTCTCTATCTGACGATTTAGAACTCAATGATGCGTTAAAGGAAGGGATTTTCTGGGCTGATGCAAAATTGAACGGTATAGAAGCTTCTGTTCATCAGTATATGGGTTCAATGTTTGAAAACACTGTTTACTGGCATGCTCAAATGCAAAACGAATCAGTAAAAGATACATTAAAACAGGTTGCAAAAGTTCCTGATGC